>JBBQFE010000008.1:0-17285 GCA_038321605.1 Mycobacteriales bacterium
GCTCACCGAGTGCGCCATCATCAGAAACCCGACGGTCTCCAAGCCGAGCTCACGGGCTATACCGAAGTGCTGTGCGGAGATGTTGGCCTCCGTCGAGTGGGTAGCCACCCGCATCACTGAAACTCCGAGATCTCGTGCCGCACGGATGTCGTCGACGGTGCCCACGCCGGGCAGCACCAGGCAGGCGATCTTGGAGAACTGGGCGGTGTCCACGGCAATCTTGATGAGGCTGCGTTCGGGGACCTTGGTGACGACCTGGCCACTGGCAAGCGTGCCGAGGTTCCAGGTCACCTTGGTGTAGACGCCGGCCGGGTAGGACACCGAGCCGTTGGCCGGAGGATTGGCGACGGTGTCGACGGAAGCCGGTGTCAGGCAGTTCGTGACCGCCGGCGTCGCCGTCAGCCGTGGCGCACCGGGATACTCAACGGCGGCGGAGTTGTCGACCTGGCCGCAGCCGAGGAACTCCAGCTCAGCGGGCAGATAGTCGACGACAGTGGTCGCGTTGGTCGCCGCCTGGCCGGTGTTGGACACGGTGAGCGTGTAGACCGTCGGGTGATCGTGCACGCCGCGCAGCAGCTTCGCTTCCGGGCTGGGCTCTGCTTTGGTGACCGCCAGGGCCGTGACGCTGGTCGAGGTCGGTGAGCTGCTGGCCGACTGGACCTGGGCGTTAGCGATCGGCGCGCCGGTGGCGCTGAACTTCGGGACGTAGCGGGGAGCGGTGCTGGCATATCCGTTGCCTGTGTTGCTGATCGTGCTGCCGACCGGGAGCCTGGCCGGGTCGACCATGCCGGTGAACGAGATCGCCGAACTCGCCCCGGGCTGCAGGTCGAAGGTGTCGGCCCAGACCAGGGTCTGCTGGCCGCTAATGGCATCGGTGTAGATCCTGGGGTCACCGATGTCGGCGGGAGTGGTGGAGCCCGCCTGGTACGTCACCCCGAGCGGTAGGACGTCCCGGAACGACACGTTGTATTCGGGCTGCGCCCCGGGGTTGCTGGTCGGGTTCGCCGCGGTGAGGGTGAACGGAACCGTCTGCCCGGCGAGCGCCGATGCCGGCGCGGTCTTGCCCACCGTGATGCCAGGTGAACCGGCAGCCCCGGCTCGCGTCGGATCGACGATGCTGAGCCCGAGCAGCGCCAGGCAGATCACTGATCCCAGCGCCGTGACGCGTCGTGAGTTCCGGCGAACGGGCGCACTGAAAGCGCTGATCAGCATGAGCGCAGAGTAGCCGACCAAACACCAAAAGTTGGCACAGAAACCGTCCGCTGACACATCATGCGATCCGACCGGCAAGCGCCTGTCCGACTCGAGGCTTCAATGGAACTCTCCTTAGCGACAACTTGGTCACCGGTACTCAAAGGCAGCCCGCAACGAAAGCGTGGCCCAAACCCCCGCTGCAAGCAACCGCGAGAACATGTGCCGCCGTCAGGCTCGCGACCGAACAGATCGTTGACAATGATCAGCTTCGGTGCGACTGGAGGCGGTGGCGCCCTCAGCGCTCGCATCCTGTGGCGGGGCGGGGATCAGCAGCCGAGAGGGCTATCCCCCTGAGGTTGCACGTCGGGCCACCTACCTTGTGTGGACTTCCCCCGTGTCCCTGGTGCGGTGGCCTCGACGTGCGAGGCGATTGAACCGCCTGGTACCCCCGATACCCGGACCGTCGCGAGGGAACCCACTGGGTGCCCTACCGTCGTTCACATCGTGGCGCGACCACGCACGCAGAGCAAGACGCAAACGGGTCACCGTGCATCGTCGCTCAGTCGCAGCTGCCGACAGCGGGTCACCTCGGACCCAGGCCCTCGATGCGCGAGATCCGACGGACCAGACCGTCTCCTCAAACCACCAACCCGGAACGGGGGGCACCGGGTTGATGGCCCAAAAAGCATACGGCTGTTCGGGCATCGCTGAAGTGGCATGGCCGAACGGTGATACGCCCCGGCAGGTCGACCACGTCGTACACATGTCTCGGCGCTGGCGCGGGCTAATCGGAGCGCTCCGTACCGGCTGCACGGTCGGACCGTCGACGATGCATGACGGCACGCCCCATCACGGCGACCCCCTCGACGCGTCCATAGACCGCGGCGCCGCTACACGAGCCTGACGTTCGCGCGGCAAGGAGAGCGGCCCAGACCCGCGGCAGAAACGCCAGAGGCGGCAAAACCGCGCGGCCGGCACTTCGGGTTTTTTACGGGGCACCGTTACCGTGCGCACAAACCGGCTTGTGCCCCGTCACGTGGCGCAGCACGCCCCGCCAGCCCGGCCGCAACGGCCGCGACCACCTCTTACGCCAGGACTGCTATATCTCAGTCCCCGCGGTCCTGGCGCGTGCCCCCGCCGTCGTGCCGCCAGTTCCGTTCGGCCTGATATCTCGCCACGATCTGGTCGGCCTGCCCCTCGAACAACTTGTCGGCGTGCGCTACGGCGTCATCGAACTGTCGTGTCAGTTCCCGATACCTGACCGGGTCAGAGTCCCTCAGCCCCGTCCGGTAAGCCGCCACCCGCTGCTCGTCGAGAACGCCGAGACGCTGGCCGAAGGCGAACATCTCTACCCAGTGGGCCTCTTCCGGGCTGAGCCGGTCATTGATCAGCCCACGGCCACGGGCCAGCTCTACCGCCGCACGCAGGTCACCATAGAGGAGTCGCCCGGGGTCGAGCACGAGGTCCCGCTGGTGCTGCGACGTCAAGCGCAGAAACCACCGTTCGACCTCGCTCATGCAGTGACACTACCGACCCCGCAGCCACCAAGCGACGGCCCCCGCTCATAGCCACGGTCGCCCGGCGGGGCACCGTCCGCCGCGCCGATCACGCCCCGCGGTGGGGACCTGTCCCATGTGAGGATCACCCACCCACAGAGGCATTTCATGCCGTTTAAGTCGGGTGATCAGGTGAGCCTGCCGAACTGGGCCTCGAACTGTTCCCGGAGCGCGTCGGAGTCGAAGTGCAGATCGCGGCGGGTGATCTTGATGGTGGCCAACGTCCGTTCCAACGCCTGCCGCTGGGACTCACCCGAAAAGATGACGATCACCGTCGCCGCGGGCGGCCCGAGCTGCCAGACCCCATCCTCACCACGCACCGCGCTATGAGCAGCCATAACCGGACTGTAACCCCGAGATGCGCGAGGACCACAACATCGCCTCCCAGCCGATGCGGCCCCGCAGCTCACGTTGCCGGCAAACGGCCGACGCGATCTGAGGGCTGTCCATGCCGCCCAGCACCACCTGCCCCGCTCGTTCCGCTCCCTACACAGCCCGCCGCAGCATGCCAGCACGGCCCTACCGACCGTGCGGTGCGCCGGGACCACCCGCAAGCCGCGGCCCTTCCCTCACTGGCGCCGGAGGGGGACGATTCATCCTTCACACCAGGTCGGCACGGCTCCGTGCTACGGCTGGGGAGGAAGGTGGGGGTCTCATGACTCGGAAGCTGACCGTCACCCCCCGGTTGCCTGGCACCTCCGGCTGGCCGGTCGTCCTGCGCGACGATGCGGGCGTAGTCACCGTCGGACTTGCGGTGCGGTCCTACCGGGAATTGCAGAGCCTGGCATCGACGATGTCAGCGGAGATCGCGCTCTCCCGGGCGGCGCGGTACCAGATGACCAGGGCCGGCGTCGGGCCCCCATGAACCCCGCCTACCGCCGGAACGACCACGAACACGCCGGACGACACAATCTGGCGCCCGTTCTGCGAGACCCGCAGACAGCTCACGACGAACTTCGTTGACCCACCCGCGCCGCACCCGCCTCGCCGCCAGGCGCCACATGTCTAGTCCGCCCGCCCACGAGTACGAATCGCGTCGTCGACCGGCGGGCGCTGCGGCTTCATCCGGCGCATGGACCGCTCTTCAGGCTGTGGTCGGGTTAACCCGCCGTCATCAGATGTTGCGAAATGGCGTAGATACACGCTCTGTCACCGCTGACCCCGGTGTGCTCACCTGTGGCGAGGAAATGTCCCGGCTGCTTTCAGCCGTCACCCCGAAGACGTGGCCAGGTGCTACTCGACGCTCTTGATCGCGGGCAGGCGCCCGCGGAGGTATGGGGCGCGCCCTGAGACCGTCCGTAGTTGCTCACGCTACACACGGTGCCTTATTGCTGAGAGGAACCACCATCAGCTGAATCTCGAAGACACCCCTGACGATCCTGCTTCGCTGCCGCGCCCCGTCCGACCGGACTCACCCAGAACACCTGCCGGAACGGTCCTCCGCGTGACGCCTCCTGAGCGCCGTGAGCCGATGGTCGGGTTCCTGCTGCTCCGGCGGCTTCCCGAACGCCATCAGACGCTCCAGACTACCGAGAAGGCCAAGCCCGCACGGTACGTTCGACCACAGCGTCATGCCCTCCACCCCAAATGCGAAACAGCAGCAGCGAAAGGCCGGCGAGGCAACACAATCCTGCCGACGTTTCGCGCCGCGCGCGGTCTGTCCATGCCGAAGGAAGAGGCCTAGTGTTACCGAGGTGAGTTCTGGTCAATGTCGCAGCACCGAGGAATTACCTGGTGCTAACAGCGCGGCAGACAGCTCGACCGGGACACGGTGGTTCAGCGCGGTGCCGCGGTCTCGCTGACCTGCCGCTGCAGTTACTGAAGGACGCCTCAGACCCTTCCCTGCCGAGTAGCTCGCGTGGTCGTCATGTCACCAGCGGCACGGGCGACGCTGGACCCGAGCCCCGGACCGTCGTCCTCTGTCCGCGCGCGTCGAGGCCCGCAACAACATCGTCCAAAGGGGGTGTGATTACCGGTGCACGGTGTCGGTGAGTCCTGGTTCGGCGCCGGTGGGTGCGAGGGGTGACGGTGTTACCCGAAGCAGCACGGCTAGCCGGTCAGGTAGCCACCAGTTCCAGCGACCGAACAGACTGACCAGGGCCGGCACGAGCAGCGCCCGCACCAGGGTGGCGTCGATGAGGATCCCGACTCCGAGCGCGGTGCCGAGGACTTTGATGTCGGTCCCCGGTGAGGACGCTAACGCAGCGAAGGCAAAGAAGAGGATCAACGCAGCGGATGTGACGAGGCGACCGGTGCGACCCAGTCCGGTGACCACGGCTTGGGCGGTGGAACCGGTTGCGTCGTACTCTTCCCGCATCCGAACGAGGATGAACACTTCGTAGTCCATCGAAAGGCCGAACAGGAACGCGAAGATGATGACGGGCAGCCAGAACGTGATCGCACCGGTGGCCGAAACACCGAAGACCGCGTTGGCTCCGTGGCCGTGTTGCCAGAAGTACACGACCGCGCCGAACACCGCGCCCAGCGACACGAGATTCAGCAGCACGGCCTTGATGGGTAGCAGCACCGAGCGGAATGTCCGCACCAGCAGCACGAACGTGATCAGCGCGATGATCAGCAGAACATAGGGAAAGTTGTGATAGACGGCGCTGAAGTAGTCCTGCACGACCGCGCCTGGACCAGCCACGCCGACGCCGCCGCTGCCGGTCGCCCGCCGGACCGCGGTCCGTACCAGGTCAACGACGCTGTCGCTGGTGCTGTCGACCGTCTCGTGGACGGGAATCACGTCAATGACGGACTGACCCGCCCTCGTGCCGCCGACCACCGCGGTACGCACCCCGGGCACCGCCCGGGCGGCCTGGACAGCCGCCGTCGCATTGCCCTCAGGGACCAGGACCTCTATCGGGGTGAGCACGCCGTTATCGACACCGTCGGCCTGCAGCTGCTGCAGCACGGTGAACGCCGGGCCGCTGCGCGCGAGCGAGCTCGTGCCTGACTGCCCGATCTTCAGCCCGGCGACCGGTGCGATGATCAGTGCCAGAGCCACGGACGCCACCGCGGCCGCGATCCACCGCCGACGCACGATCAGCCGCGCCCAGGCCGACCAGCCGCGAGCGGCGACATCATCGTGACGGATGCGGGGCCAGTCCACTCGCGGGCCGACCTTGGACAGCAGCGCCGGCAGCAGCGTCAGCACGACAGCGACGCTGACTAACGGGATCAGCATGCCACCCAGGCCCATGCTGCGCAGGAACGGCACCGGCACCACGACAAGCGCGAGCAGACTGATGGCCACCGTGACCCCGGAGGCGAGCACGGCGTGCCCGGCGGTCTGCACAGCGCGTACCACCGCCTCATCGTTGCTCAGCCCGTGCGCGCGTTCCTCCCGCCACCGCGACACCAGCAACAACGAGTAGTCGATGGCCACACCCAGGCCGACAAGGGCGATCAGAAACTGCACCACGAAGCTGACATCGGTGAGGTAGGTCAGGCCCAGAACCAACAGAAAAGTCGTCAAGATCGACACCGCGGCGATCACCAGCGGCACGAACGCCAGGAACGAGGCGAAGACGAACAGCAGCACGGCCAACGCACCGAGCGCGCCGAACAGGGTCTCGACCAGCACGCTGGGCCCGCCGGAGCTCCCACCCTGCGACAACAACGCATACGACGTCAGTCCTGCCTGCAGGCCCGAGGCCTTCGCGGCCGATTGAAGTACCGGCGTCACCAACCCTTCAATCCCCGGGCCGAACCCCTTGGGCGCCGGCCCCTGGATCAGGGCGAAGGTGCTCCGGGCGCCATCGGTGATGAACCGCTGGTCACCGGTGGAGACAACATCGACAACACGCAACTGCGGCAGCGCTGTGCGCACGGCCTGCCACACCTTCGCCACCTCGGCGGCGTGTTGCTGCACGGTGCTGCCCGCGGGCATCGTCAACACCGGCACCAGGGTGTCTGCGGTGCTGGTCCCGAAGGACGCAATCAACTTCTGCTCGGTCTGGTAACCCGGCTGGCCGGGCAGTGAGAAGTCAAAGCTGAGCCGACCCGCCGCCGGGCCCGCAGCAGCACCACCAGCCACCAACAGAACCAACCAGGTCACCGCGACCAACAAACGATGCTTGAGAACCAGCCGCGCCAGAGACTCCATGCCCCAGACAGTAACGGCGACCACACTCACCACACCACCCGATCACGACCATCGCGCTGGGGCGCCTGCGCACGACCACGTGGTCGCTCACTGCCGGCGATGGTGCCCGGCCGGGACCTAGATCGGGTACCTAGGGGATTAGCACCGCGCCCTGACCGATGACTGACCCCGACCAGCAGGCACCTCAGTATCGGACCATGACGGGTAGCGTTCGACCGCACCGTGCTGGCCACCGGTGGCCGAAGCGACCCGTGGTCTAAGCCATAGATTTGCCGAACCGGAGGGCGTGCCTTGCGGCCAGCGGTGTCGGGTGACCGACCCAGTCTGCGCTCTTCCCCCCTCCAGGCCGGCGGCGGCGCCCTGATCATCGATCGGATCAGCTGCCTCACCCCGTAGACGTGAAACCAGATCCTGCCCCTGATAGCCCGCTAGCGACATCATCGACAACCGCAACGTCGCCGGCACGAGCTACATCCAGGTCAACTCCTCCGAGGCGCTCGGACTCTGCGGCGCCGTGCTTGGTCAAAGGTCGGTTGATGCGGTAGTGGTTGAGGGGGCCCAGTTCGCGGCAGCGTGCGTACTTGACCTTCGGATCACGGCGGCCCCGCTGCGTGCCGCCCTCCCAATGCATCCGCGCATTTCCACACCGCACGGCACCGCAGAGGTCGGTCACCTGAGCTGTTGGACGGTGGAATGTTCCGGACGCTGATGGTCCCAACGCGTCCGCGATCCTACGGGAGGGGGCGAGGCCGAAACACCCGCGCAGCACCGACCGAATGGGGGTCCGGTTCGGCGCGCGGCACTGCTCAGCATCCCCCATGCTGCTGGAGATACCGGTGACGAATTGGGGGTCACTCTGGCGTTCTCGGCCCGCTGGCCCAGATCAGCGAGCCTCACACATGTGACGGATGAGGGCAGTGCCCGCACTTCACCGGTGCGGACCACTCTGTCGTGCCAACACCACCCCTCCACAGCTAGCGACCTCCACCTGACCCGAGACCTGGAATCTGGCTTTATCGTCACTGGACCAGCCGGCCGCCCGGCAGAACTACGCCGATCTGTTGACCGGCACATCGCGCCGACCGCGGCGCACATCGATCTGCCCCCCGAAGTGCTCCTCGACCGCCGTAGCAACGTGGCTGACAAGCTCCGCAAGGCAGCCCGTGGTAGAAAGTCAGCAGCACGTTCTCGCGCCTCGGGGCACGCGCCGCCACGCCCCCGCGGTCTACCAACACAGCTTGGCCATGCTGGAGAAGACGACTGCGGCCTCGGCCGGGGGCACCACGTGCGACAGCATCATCAGCAGGTCGAGCGGCGGGTCAGGGTCCAGGCCAGCCGCAGCGGGAGGGCTGGGAGCCCAAGTGGCGTCGGGGACTCGGTCACGGTGATCCCCTTAAGGACAGACCAACCCGCCGCGCCCGGGTTGAGCGGAAGCTCATCAACTGTGACGGGGTGTTGGGGTCGCATCGTCCGCGCTGGCCGTGATCCCAGCCGCAGCGACCTAGCTTAGACAGCGTGTCCTTGCCACCGCGGGTTTCTTTGCCAACGCCTGTATCTCAGCTCGTTGGGCCCCCGGTCAATTCCCCGGGCCGGCGAGCAACGTTCCCAAAGTCCGCGCGGAACTCCGTTGGGAAACGACTTGGCCGTGGCGACATGGGCCAGGCCGTTCGCCCGGTTGCCATCTCTGCGCCGCGACCCCGAGCCGTATAGGGCCCTGACGCGATCGGGAAAGACGCTCTGCCACCCTCTGGTGCCGGTGCATCGCTGCCACACTGCTCGGCATGACCGAAAATGATTCCCCACGTCGTTGAGCGCACTCACATGCCGCAATCAGGATCGGATATTGGGTAATGTCCGCTCATGAAGGCATCCCGACGCAGTGCGCACGCCTGGTGGGTAATCGCTGCGGTGTTCGCTGTCGCCGCGCTCGCCTGGCTGATGCTGGCGATCCTCCCTAACAATACCAACCATGCCCTCTGGCTCCGGTACCTGCCAGCCGCGCTCCCACTGATCGCATCGGCTATTTCGGCAGTTCGCGCAAACGCACTAACCGGAGTTGAGAGGACCCGTCGGCCCGGTATCCGATGAGCTGGATACCCGCGACGGCTCATGCCGCCAACCCCCAGGAGCCTTTGCGCACTCTGCCGCCCTGGGCGCGTGGTTGTGCTGAGTGTTTACGTGCCCCTTTGTATCCGCACCCGGCACAAAAAGTTCTGTTGCGTTGTCGAGCATCGCCTTCGGCCACCGTTGATGTTTCAGCAGTGGCCGTATCGGGCTCCTACGAAGGCGTTGAAATCCGGGTTGTCGCACATGTTGAACTCCTGCCAGGTGCGCCCGGGCAGTTGGCGGAACGCGGTCCGGTAGCCACCGTCCTGCATCCCCAGGCCGACCTGGGGCGGTGCCGTGGGTGAGCGGATGAACCCAGCCCACGCGAGGTAGGCGTAGGTGCGGGTGTCGTAGGCGTAGTAGACGGAGCCTGGTTTGGTGCCGGTGATCCAGGCCGGTGAGTAGTGTAGGGCGGCGACGTAGGCGGCCACGAGCTGACCGCGGACGGGATCGGTCAGAGTCAGGTTGATCAGATGCGTGCCGGGTACGGGCCGCCCACTCGGTGGGGCTGGTGCTGCCGTTGTGGTCGAGGGCTGCGCAGAGGTGGTGGCCGGCGCCGTCGATGAACGGGGTGTGGGACTCGTCGGCGATGCGCTGGTGGCGGTACCCAGGACGGGGGGCGCGCTCGGGTGGCCGTTGAGTCGAGTGATGCCGATCAGGGTCGCGCCGAGGACCGCGGCCACCAGCACGGCGGCGGCCAGTGCAGCGAACCAACCGGAGCGCCACGGCGGCCGTAGGGCCGGGGCTGCGGTTCGGACGCTCAAGCTCGCCTCGGTCACCAGTTCCGCGCGCGCGTGCAGGGCGGTGCGCAACAGCGCTTCGGTCGGTGAGTTCATCGGCTCGCTCCCAGCAGTTGTTCCAGCGTGCTCATCCCGCGGCTGGCGTAGCCCTTCACCGAACCGTGGGAGATCCCGAGCGCGGCGGCGATCTCAGCCTCGGAAAGCTCAGACCAGTACCGCAGCGTCAGTACCTCACGCTGCCGCCGCGGAAGTTGCCGCAACGCGTCAAGGACCGCTACCTGTTCCGCGGCCAGCAACACCGTCTGGTCAGCGGGCTGCGCCCACTGCTCGCGCACGTGCAGCAGATGGCGGCGTGCGGTCTGCCGACGCCGCAGTGCTGACCGGGAGCCGTTGACGACCGAGGTACGCAGATACCCGATCGCAGCCTCTGGATCGCGCAGCCGACCAGCGTGCCGCTGCAGACTCAGGAACGCATCGTGCACCACGTCCTCGGCCGCCGCTTGATCATCGACCAGTAGCGTCGCCAGCCGGACCAGATGCAGACGGTGTCGCTGGTACAGCGCAGCAATGTCAAGCCCAGCGGGCGACAGCGTAGACACGGCCTCTCCAATACCCCAGCGCCGCCGCGGCAACGGCTGAACACCCTCCGCGTGGATCGTCACACGTAAAGGACGCGCCAGCGCAGTGCGGGTTGTCCAACTTTCGATAACGGTCTCACAACGACCATCGACGAGGCCGGACAGGTCCTCGCGTGCGTAGCCGGGCGGCCCGTCGCCAGGAGCCAATATCCATCCGGAATTGCCGCGTATCGGCGCGCTCCGCTCCGTCTCGCGACCGTGTCAGTGTGCGACGCCGTCCGCATCGTCGTCGAACTCCACGGTTAGGACGCTCCGGTACGCGTCGCTCGGACCGGATGGGTGGCGTGTCGTATCGCCCGGCTCTGTACCTGCCCGCCACACGTGCACTGCTCGATATGCGTAGCAATCTTGGGCCGCCTGTTCGGCAGTGAATTCGACTGTCTCGCCGTTCGTCAGTTCGCGATAGCCGTCGGCTTCGATAGCAGAGAAGTGCGCCCAACAGCCGCCTGGCGTGGCGTCGCAGTCGATGACGCCCCACCCCTCCTCGCGGTGCCAGTCGCGAACAACGCCGGTCAGCATCGGACCAGTCTGCCCGGATCGCTGTAACGAATCGACCGGACATGCCGCAGATGGGTCCGCGCCGCTTGACCGCACTGAGATGCCGATGGGCGTGGAATCGCGGCCCCATCCCAAATGATCTACGTTGATGCGGTGCCCGCCATTCCTGCACGTTTTTGGGGAGCGGAATGGTTCTGGTGGGCGCAGGGAGTCTCGTTTCGGAACTGCTGAAGCGGGTGCCCACCTTGGAGGGACGGTGTGATCCGCGGATGGCGGGCTGGCGACAGGTTTGCTCGCGACTGTCGGTGTGCGCAGCGGTCCTCGCGATCGGCTACGCGGTCACGCTGACGGCCGTGGCCGCCTCGGTGCTGGTCGAGTTCATGACCGGGACAGGTGCAGTTGGCCGCGAGCATTTGACCGGTGCGGCGGTGCGCGGAGTCTTGTTCCTTTCTTTCGCCCTGCTGGCGGGCGCCGCGGTGCTAATCATGGGTGCTGTGCGGCTGACTCGACGAGGCGGTGCGATGCTGCTGGTTGCGCCGCTGGTTGTGCTGGCCGCAGTCGGCTGTGTCGGTGAGAGTGTTGACCTGGTGGGCAGTGCCAGCGGTACCAGCGATCTCGTCGGCGCTTTGATCATCCTGCTGGCTCTCTTGCCGGTTCTCCTCGTTGCCGCTGACCGGCGCCGATCCTCGCTGTCCGGAGCCAGCTAGGGCAGCTCGCCGGTCGCCCACAAAGCCGGTCGCGCGGAGCCTTCAACCTTGCCTACCGAGCCCATCAGGAGCCGCCCGGAATTGCCGCAATGACGTTCGTTGTCGGACGCATGGATCTGCCGACGACCTGGCGTGCGGCGAGTTGACCGTCGCTCCCTGGGTCTCAGTTGTCGAGCAGAGATTCCGCGTACTTACATCCAGCAACGGCCTTGCTCAGATCGAGCGATTTCGGCCTGTTGGTTGGGTCTGCGAGAGCGGCGCGACACGCGGCCTCGACGTCGCCATGAGCTGTGCTGTAAAGGCTGTTCTGCATGAGGCTCTGTCCGTAGCGGAACGACGGATCTTGTCTGACATCGGCGGTTGTTTGATGCGCCCAGACGACGGCAGCGGCGATGAGAAGCACAAGGACACCAAGAGCGGGCGTCACCGCACGTACCTGGGGCCGCATCTGCATGTGGCGCATGTTAGCTCACGAACGGGTAGAAATAGATCCGATAATGCCGCGGATCGCGCGTCGCTGTGAACGCCCGATCATCCCGCGACAGCCTGCGAAACTGCCGAATTGCGAATGTTCTCGTCGCGGCCAGCGACGTGCCGCCCTGATACCTTTCGGCGATGAACGTGGGGCGGCAGATGCAGCAGCCGTTATTTCGGTGGGGCGTGCTACTGCTAGTCCCGGTCGTAGTCGCGCTCGTCGGGCTGGGATTTGCCAGTTTGGTTCCAGCACCGCAAGGGGCGGCCCATTCTTGCCCAGCCGGGGCATCGCGCAGCGCCTGCTCCTACCCGCCAAACCAGGCCGGGTGGCTCGTCCTATGGGCGGTGGCAGGGTTTGTCGTCGGCCTCATAACCGTTTACATCGCTGTCCTTCGGTTCAGGAGCCGCGCGAACTAGAACGCTCGCAGCGCAGACCTTCGCTCATTCCGCTGACGGGCCGAGTTGGCCGTGTGTGAACATGTGCAAGTGGAGCAGGTTGATCAACAACTCGCGGCGCTAGCCGATGAGATCGAGCGACGCCTCGGCGGATCCGCAGCGGTGCGGCGGGTAGAACACTCCCCGACATGGAGCGGGGTTCACGTCGAACCGCGTAGCTCGGGCGCTGCCAGGGTGAGTTGGTTCTACGGCGAGGGACTACAAGTGCAGGTCGGTTCCGGGGTTGGCGGCGGGCGTTTCGAGATCGACACATACGACCTTGAGGATGCCGCCTTCATCCGGGCAGTCGTCGAATCTGCCATTGCCGGCCGCGTCGTGGAGCGGTTCAGGGGCGACCATTGGTCGCTGGTCGAGGTCACGCTCGGCGACGGAAGGGTGGTGCGGGAATCCGGTGGCGGTCACCCGCCCTGGCCGCTGTCCCGAAGGCAGCGGACGGTTGAGTACCTGCCCTACTTGGCCGCGGACGAGGCCGACCGCCCCTGAGCCGCGGAGCGCGCGTCGCAGTAACCGCCCGATCATGCCGCGGCTCCGCGCCCGCGCTGGATTTGCGCGGTTCCGCTGCGCGTGCTGGGGATTCGCGCCGTTCGCGGCGTTGGTGCTCGGCGCCTGGCCGGAAGTCTTGACGATGGTGCGATGCCGGTCCTATCGTTCGGTCCGGCCAGCCGCGCGGCTGGTCTGATCGTGTCTCGGTGGGCCCGCCGGCTCAAGGAGCTCTGATGCTCACCACCCCTCTCCGATTCCTCATGTCGCTGATGCGCTGTGTACGGCCCGGGCCGCTGCGGCCATCACGGGGGATAGCTTTCGCGTGTGCATTGATGCTCGCCGTCGGGCTGACCGTCGTAGGTACCGCACCGGCACTTGCCCGCACGACCGGGGCGCGCCAGGCCTCGTCGGGGACTTCCGGCTGCACCGGCACTCTAGGGGCAGATCCGTCGCTGCAGGCGGGTGCCTTCGCCTCGGGCACCGTGGGTGTGCCCTATAGCCAGCCCCTGAGCCTGTTCGGGACGTTGCCGCCCTTCGCGTTGTCGATTATTTCTGGCTCGTTGCCGCCGGGCCTGGTGTTGCCCGACCAGACCGGCTTCTTCCAGACTTCGATCGCCGGCACGCCGACGACCGCCGGGACGTTCGATTTCGTCATCGAACTCGCCGACATCATCGGACGAACGTGCGATCAGTCGTACTCCATCACCATCACCCAGGCGGGGCCGCCAGGCTCCTTGGCCGTCGCCACCAGCACCCTGCCCCTCGGGGGCGTGGGAGTCACCTACAGCCAGGCGCTGGCGGCGACCGGCGGCGCCGTGCCCTACACCGCGTGGTCGGTCGCTGTCGGGGCTTTGCCGCCCGGCCTGTCGCTGTGTGGCACGGCCGGGACGATCTGCGGCACCCCCAGCAAGGTTGGCCTGTCCAGCTTCGTCGTCCAGGTCACCGACTCCACCGGCGCCACGGCAGAGCGGTTACTGACGATCGCGATCAACCAGCCGGGTCCTCTCGGCGCGGACCCGTCGCTGCTGGCGGCGAGTTTGGCAGCGGGCAGTGTCGGTACGCCCTATAGCCAGCCCCTGAACCTGTTCGGCACGTTGCCGCCCTTCGCGTTGTCGGTGGTGGCGGGCTCGTTGCCGCCGGGCTTGGTGTTGCCCGGCCAGACGGGCTTCTTCCAGACTTCGATCGCTGGCACGCCCACCGTCGCCGGAACGTTCGACTTCGTCATCGAACTCACCGACATCATCGGACGAGCAGTCGATCAGGCGTACTCCATCACGATCACAGGGCCGCCGACGTCCTTGGCCGTGACCACCGGCAGCCTGCCTCTGGGCAGCGTCGGAACTGCCTACAGCCAGGCGCTGACGGCGACCGGCGGCACGGCGCCCTACACCGCGTGGTCGGTGGCTGTCGGCTCGTTGCCGCCCGGTCTGTCGCTGTGTGGCACGGCCGGGACGATCTGCGGCACCCCCAGCAAGGTTGGCCTGTTTGGCTTCGTCGTCCAGGTCACCGACTCCACCGGCGCCACGGCGGAGCGGGTGCTGAGGATCGCGATCAACCAGCCGGGTTCGCTGGGGGCGGATCCGTCACTGCAGGCGAGTGCCTTCGCCACCGGCACCGTGGGTTCGCCGTACAGCCAGAGCCTGAACCTGTTCGGGACGTTGCCGCCCTTCGCGTTGTCGGTGGTGGCGGGCTCGTTGCCGCCCGGCGTGGTGGTGCCGGCCCAGACGGGCTTCTTCCAGACTCCGTTCGGCGGGACGCCGACCCTCGCCGGGACCTTCGACTTCGTCATCGAACTCTCTGACATCATCGGACGGACGGTCGACCAGGCGTACTCGATCACCATCACCGGAGCGAGTCCGCCTGGGCCGCCGGTGGCGACGATTTCTTCGCCGGCTGGGGGTGGTGTGTACGTGGTGGGTCAGTCGGTGCCGACGTCCTTCAGTTGCGCGGAAGGCGCGTTCGGGCCGGGGGTAACCGCCTGCACCGACTCCAACGGTTCGACTACGGGTGCGGGGTTGTTGGCGACGTCGGTGGCGGGTCATTTCAGCTACACGGTGACCGCGGTCAGTGGTGATGGTCAGACGGGCACGGCGAGCATTTCCTACACGGTGGCGGCCACTGTCTTCCTCACGTTCACGGGTTCGATCAACAGATCGATCTCCGGGGTCATCACCGCCGGCAGCCTGAAGGTCACGACCGCTGCCAACGGCACGCTCCTGAGCGTCAGCGGCAAACTAACCATCGCAGCTACCGACGGATCCACCGCCACGGTGAAGGTGGCCATCACCAAGGTTCACGGGCGCTACGTCGGTTCCGTGAGCGTGCGCGACCCGGGAGACAACCTCAACACCGTCGCCGCTGTCCTGACCTCGAAGTTGGTACTGACCCACGGCTTCGTGACCGGCACGGCCACCGGTCAGCACAGGCTGAAGCGCTACACGCTCGCGTTCAGGCTGTGAATCACGCAAAGTACGTTCGGCCCGATCGGACCAGATCGCCTAGAACGTGCCCGGGCCCCCACTCACCGCCCGAACACTTCGCGCTTGGGCACGGTGGTGGCAATAAATACCCCGAACGGTGGATTTCGCTGGATCTGACGCCTGACACACTTCAGACGTCCGGTGCTACCCAGGTCGAGGGACGGCCGGGTCCGGCGTCGCCAGCGGGGGATTTCCAAATTGAAGAGTGGTTCGAAACTGCGCCGATTTGCCGCGTCCATCGTCGTCGGCGCACTCGGCGTGGTGAGCGTTTCTGCTACCACCCTGACCGCGCCCGCGGGCGCGGCCACGTCGGCCTACACCTTCAGGGACCTCGGCGTCGCCTTCACCCCGGAAGGGGTGAACAGCAGCCAGGCGGTAGTCGGCACCCTGACCAAGAACGGTTCGAACAGCGCCGCGATCTGGCAGAACGGAACGGTGTCCACCCTGCCGGGCAGTGCCCGAGCCGCCGGCGGTATCGACGACGGCGGTCAGATCCTGGGTGTGGACGCCAGCAGCCATCCGGTCTTCTGGGCCAGTGCGACGTCGGCGCCGACGGTCGGCACGCTGGTAGGCCATAGCGGGGGCTACGACCAGGCCACCGGATACTCCAGCTGGACGATGGATCCCAGCGAGGTGGGGGTGATCCTCGACCCGAGCGGGAAGACGTTGCTCACGACGCCGGCGAACCACTCGCCACAGGGTGTCTCGAAGAACACCTTCGTCGACCGCTTCGCCGCCCCGGGTGCAATGGACTCGAAGTGGTTTCTGGAATCGACGGCGACCGGAGCGACGCTGGCGAATCTGCCCGACTGGTCCACCCTGATGGCCAGCGACGGCACCACCGTGGTGGTCAGTTCCACTACCTCAGCCCAGCTGCGGCTGCCGGACGGCACTCTGGTGACCCGTCCGCTCACCGGCGGCCCGCAGTTCATCAACTCCGCCCATGACCTGGCCAGCTTCGGTACGGTGCTGCTGGCCGGCTCCGACACCGAGTTCGCTCCTGATGCTTACCTGCCAGCAGGCTGGCGGTTGAACGGCATCAGCGGATTGGGCAACAACGGCGACATCCTGGCCGTGTGCCTTGACACCAATCAGGTATTCCACGGCTGCCTGCTCGAGCCCAATGCCACGGTCACCGCGTCCTTCACCACCACAGCCGACCCCTCGACGCCCGGCCACTACACCCTCGCCTCCACCTCGACCGCCGGTGGCGGAAGCCTCAAGTACGCCTGGGATCTCGGGGACGGCAGCACGTCCACCGCGGCCACCGTCGATCACACCTACACCAAGCCGGGTACCTACTCGGTCACGCTGACCGCGAGTTTGGCCAATGGCAACAAGGACACTGTCGTCCAGAAGGTGGTCGTCGCCGCGCCGACGCTGACGGTCACAGCGGTCCTGCACAGCGGGGTGCCGACCCTGCGACCAGGCGACACCGACACTCTCGACGTCACCGTCGCAGCGGCCAAGGATGGCGTCGGCAGTTTGAGCCTCGCCGTCACCAAGGACCTGGCCGGCGACACCCCGAGCGTGGCCGCGCTCGGCGCTCTGACGCCCAAGCCCGTTGCGTTCGCGCTGGCGCCAGGCGGATCGACCACCTACAAGGTGCCGGTGAGCGCGCTCAAGGTCGGCACCGACAACCTGAGCATGACCGTCGCCGGCAAGGACGCCGCCGGTACCGCCGTCACCGCTGACCTGGCCTTCCAGCTGCGGGTGCAGGTCGCCGCGTTGGATCTGGCGATCAGGTTCTCACCGGACACGATCACCCTGGACGAGGACCAGAACGGTCCCACGCCGCAGACGATCACCGTGACCGTGACCGCGACCAACACCTCGACGAAGCCG
>JBBQFE010000009.1:0-16914 GCA_038321605.1 Mycobacteriales bacterium
TCGGGGAACACACCGACTACAACGACGGATTCTGCATGCCGCTGGCGATCGCCCAGGGGTGTACGGCCACCGTGTCGGAGTTGGCGGAACCGGTCATCGAGGTGGTGTCAGCGCAGAAGCCGGTGCCGGTCGAGGTTGCGTTGGCCGACCTGCAACCGGGCTCACTCAGCGACGAGGATTCGTGGGCGGGCTATGCCCTCGGTGTCGTCTGGGCGCTGCACCAGCAGGGGATCGTGCTGCCAGGGCTGTCGCTGTCCGTGGACGGCGACGTACCGACCGGCGCCGGGCTCTCATCATCGGCGGCGCTGGAATGCTCGGTGGCCGGCGCCATCAACGATCTGTGCTCCCTCGGCCTGGACCAGTCGGCGCTGGTGTCGCTGTCCCGGAAGGCCGAGAACGACTTCGTGGGCGCGCCGACCGGCGGTCTGGACCAACTCGCCTCCGTGTACTGCGAGACCGGGCAGGTGCTGCTGTGCGACATGCGCTCGCTGCACACCGAGTTGCTGCCCTTCGACCTCGCGGCGGCCGGGCTCACCCTGCTCGTGGTCGACTCGCGTGCGCCGCACCAGTTGACCGACGGACACTACGGCGAACGGCGCGCCTCGTGCGAGCAGGCGGCCCGCGAGCTCGGCGTTGTTGCACTGCGGGATCTGACTCTGGAGGACCTGCCCGAGGCGACGGACCGGCTCAGCTCCGATCTGCTGCGGCGACGCGCCCGCCACGTCATCACCGAGAACGACCGGACCCTTGCAGCGGCAGATCTCCTGCGGACCGGCCAGCTGCGCGAGATCGGGCCGCTGCTGACGGCGTCACACGTGAGCCTGCGCGATGACTTCGAGGTGTCGGTTCCCGAGGTCGACCTCGCGGTCGAGGTGATGCTCGCCTTCGGTGCGTACGGGGCGCGGATCACCGGTGGCGGTTTCGGCGGCTGCGCCATCGGCCTGCTGGAACCGGTCCAGGCCCGTGCCGCCGCGCTGGCGGTCACCGCTGCCTTCGCCGGCCGGGAGTACCGGGAGCCGAGCTCGTTCGAGGTGCTGCCCGGACCGGGCCTGCACCGGCTCGACTGACTCGATCAGCCCCTCGGTCGAGCAACCCCGCAGTTCCCGCTGACTGCGCATACCCTGGTTTCGTTACCGCCAGGTGTCGCACCGGCCGTCGACCGCAGCTGAAACGCCGTCGACACACTCATCGCTGCCTGCGTTGGTGCAGAAGTCAACATAAACAAACAGCGGACAGTCAGACAAACCCTCCCTAAACCCCCGTCACTGCATCACGATCCGGCAAAGTTCGGCTCGGCAGCGGCAGAACCCTTGACTTTCCACGTTCGATTCTGCTGAATGATGGTTACTTCTGTGAGGCAGTGATTGGCCTCACGTCCATTTACCAGGAGGATCAATGGCACCGAATGAGTCCGCTCCGGCAGCGGCCGGAACCGAAGCAGGTTTCAGCCGTCGTACGGTTCTGAAGGGAATCGGCGTCGGTGCCGCGGGCCTCGCGGCCGCACCGATTCTGGCGGCGTGTACCGGGGGCAGCAAGCCGTCCACGAGTGGCGGCGGATCAGGTACCACCGCGTCGAAGTCCACCACCCTCGGATCGGGCTCCTCCGACGATGTCCCCAAGCGGGCCTACGCCGCGGTGGTGGCAGCTTTCGAAGCCAAGAGCGGTGACACGGTCAAGGTCAACACCGTGACCCACAACGACTTCCAGAACAACATCAACTCCTACCTGCAGGGCAGCCCGGACGATTCGTTCACCTGGTTCGCCGGCTACCGCGCCCAGTACTACGCCAAGCAGGGTCTCGTCGCCGACATCGACGACGTCTGGGAGAAGATCAGCGGAAACTTCTCCGACGCCCTGGCCAAGGCCTCCACCTCGGCGGCCGGCCACAAGATCTTCGTGCCCAACTACAACTACCCGTGGGGCTTCTTCTACCGCAAGAGCGTGTGGGCCGCCAAGGGCTACACGATCCCCACCACGTTCGACGCCCTGAAGACGCTCTGCGCACAGATGCAGAAGGACGGCCTGACCCCGATCGCCTTTGCCGACAAGGACGGTTGGCCGGCGATGGGCACCTTCGACTACATCAACATGCGCACCAACGGCTACCAGTTCCACGTGGACCTGTGTGCCCACAACGAGTCCTGGGACCAGCAGAAGGTCAAGGACGTCTTCGACAACTGGAAGGCACTGCTGCCGTTCCAGGACAAGTCCGCCCTCGGCGCGACCTGGCAGGAGGCAGCTCAGGGCCTCGGCGCCAAGAAGTCGGGCATGTACCTGCTCGGCTCGTTCGTCACCCAGCAGTTCACCGACAAGACGATCCTCGCCGACATCGACTTCTTCCCGTTCCCCGAGATCGCAGTCGAGGGTCAGGACTCCATCGAGGCACCGATCGACGGCCTGATGCTGACCAAGAAGGGCGGCAGCAACCAGGCGGCGAAGGATCTGCTCGCGTTCATGGGCACCGGCGCCGGTCAGGACGCGTACGCCTCGATCGACACGTCCAACCTGCAGACCGCCAAGGACGCCGACACCTCGAAGTTCACGCCGTTGAACAAGAAGTGCGCAGAGGTCATCGCCAACGCCAAGCACATCAGCCAGTTCTTCGACCGTGACGCCTTGCCCGCAATGGCCAACAACGTCATGATCCCTGCGCTGCAGGCGTTCTTGAAGGACGGTTCTTACAACACCAAGAACCTCGAGGCACAAGCAAAGGCCCTGTACGCCAGCCAGTGAGGAATGCCTGATGACCGATCTACCTCTGGTCGGCGTTCCGGCGGGTGGCCGGGGGAAGCAGTCCACGACTGCTTCCCCCGGCACGTCCGGCGTTTCCCGACGCTCCAGTAAGGCCCGAAGAGTCAAACGGCTCGGCCGGCGCGACAAGATCGTGCTCGGTTTCATGGTCGGAATCCCCACCCTGATCCAGGCGGTGCTCGTCTGGATCCCGATGCTCCTGTCGGTGGCACTGTCCTTCGCCCGGTGGAACGGCCTCGCGCTCAGCGACATCAAGAACAACGGACTCCAGAACTACAAGTTCGTGACCGACACCTACCCGCCCTTCTGGCCGGCGGTGCAGCACAACATCTTGTGGCTGGCGTTCCTGGCGTTGATCGCAACGCCGATCGGGCTGCTGCTGGCCGTCCTGCTCGACCAGCAGATCAAGGGCAGTCGGATCTACCAGAGCATCTTCTTCACACCGGTGATGTTGTCCCTGGTGCTGGTCGGAATCATCTGGCAGTTGATGTACCAGAAGGACAACGGCCTGATCAACAACCTGCTGGGAACCGCGAACACCTCGCATGCCATCGACTGGTACGGCGACTCCAACGTCAACATCTGGGCGGCGCTGATCGCCGCTACCTGGCGGCATGCCGGTTACATCATGGTGTTGTACCTGGCGGGCCTCAAGGGTGTCGATCCGTCGCTGCGCGAAGCAGCCTCCATCGACGGCGCCAGCGCCCGCCAGACATTCTTCCGGGTGGTGTTTCCCGCGATGCGACCGATCAACGTCGTGGTCGTGGTCATCACCATCATCGAGGCCCTGCGCGCGTTCGACATCGTCTACGTCATCAATGGCGGCACCAACGGCCTGGAGCTGATCAGCGCATTGATCGTGCAGAACCTGGTCGGTGAAGGACGCGTGATCGGCGTGGGTTCCGCGCTCTCGGTGATGCTGTTGGTGATTTCGCTGGTGCCCATCACCTTCTACCTCGTACGCACGTTCAAGAAGGTGGACTAGCCCTATGAGCACCACTCTGAGTTCTACCAAGGACCGGCCGGCCAAGGCAGCCACCTCCGATTCCGGCACCAAGGTGGGCAAGCGCCACTACGGAACGCACATCTTTCTGATCGTGATGTCGATCGTCTGGCTCACGCCACTCGTCTGGACGCTCATCACCGCACTGCGACCGCGGTCCTCGGTCAACGAACACGGTTACTTCAGCCTCAAGGGAACCTTCAACTTCGACAACTTCACCAGGGCCTGGAACCAGGCGGGCCTCGGCAAGTACTTCATCAACTCGCTCATCATCACGGTTCCCACCGTGCTGCTGACGTTGCTGTTCGCCTCGATGATGGCCTTCGCCGTCAGCCGTTTCACGTGGAAGTTCAACGTGACACTGCTGGTGATGTTCACCGCGGGCAACCTGTTGCCGCCGCAGATCCTGGCGGCTCCGCTGTTCGAGATGTTCAAGCACACGTCGCTGCCGTACTCGGTGAGTGACTCCGGGAACCTGCTCAACACCTACTACAGCGTCATCCTCGTCGACACCGCCTTCCAGATCGGGTTCTGCACCTTCGTGCTGTCCAACTACATGAAGGCGCTGCCGGAGGACCTGACAGAAGCGGCGCTCGTCGACGGTGCCGGTGTCTGGCGGCAGTACGCCAGCATCATCATGCCGCTGTGCCGACCGGCCATCGCGGCGCTGGCGACCCTGGAGACCATCTTCATCTACAACGACTTCTTCTGGCCACTGCTGTTCATCCAGACCGGGGACCGGCTGCCGATCACCACGGGCATCAACGCCCTGAAGGGCCAGTACTTCAGCGACTACACCCTGATCGCAGCCGGCGCGACGATCACCGTGATCCCGACCCTGGTGATCTACCTCGCTCTGCAGAGGCACTTCGTCGCCGGGCTGACCCTCGGTGCCAGCAAGGGCTGATCCTCCGAACTGCCCGATGCCCTTTTCCCTTTCCCGACAGGGGTAGCTGCACCATGCACAGAGTCACGTCACGGTTGGCCACGGGCGGTCGATCGCTGGCCTTCGGTGGCGACTACAACCCCGAGCAGTGGCCGGAGTCGGTCTGGGCCGAGGACGTCGCCCTGATGCGCGAAGCCGGGGTGAACCTGGTCAGCGTGGCGATCTTCAGCTGGGCCCTGCTCGAGCCCAAGGAGGGGGTGTACGAGTTCGGCTGGCTGGACCGCATCCTGGATCTGCTGCATGCCAACGGGATCCGGGTCGACCTGGCCAACGCCACCGCATCGCCACCACCGTGGTTCTCTCACCGGTACCCCCAGTCGCTTCCGGTGACCGCTGACGGCGTCCGGCACTCCTACGGTTCGCGGCAGGCCTTCTGCGCGTCCAGCCAGGACTACCGGCGGGTGGCAGCGGCGCTGACCGCTGCCGTTGCCGATCGTTACGCAGACCACCCGGCAGTGGTGATGTGGCACGTCCACAACGAGTACGGCTGCCACAACCAGCCCTGCTACTGCGATGCGTCGGCGGCCGGGTTCCGGCGTTGGCTGCAGCGCAGGTACGGCACGCTGGACGAGCTCAACGAGGCCTGGGGAACCGCGTTCTGGTCACAGCACTACTGGGACTGGGACGAGATCATCCCGCCCCGGACGTCCGGCACGCATGTGAACCCGACCCAGCAACTGGACTTCGCCCGCTTCTCCTCCGACGAACTGCTGGACTGCTTCACCGCGGAGGCGGCGATCCTGCGGTCCTGGTCTGAACTACCCATCACCACCAACTTCATGGGCTACAGCATGGGGTTGACGAAGCCGGTGGACTACTGGCGCTGGGCCGAGCAGATGGACCTCATCTCCAATGACCACTATCTGATCGCGGAGGATCCGGAGAACTACCAGGACCTGGCCATGGTCGCCGACCTGACCCGCGGCTGGTCCTATGGCAGGCCCTGGTTGCTGATGGAGCATTCCACCTCGGCCGTGAACTGGCAGCCGCGC
This sequence comes from Mycobacteriales bacterium, assembly GCA_038321605.1. Lineage (GTDB taxonomy): Bacteria > Actinomycetota > Actinomycetes > Mycobacteriales > Jatrophihabitantaceae > Jatrophihabitans_A. The sequence continues at coordinate 5,693 of JBBQFE010000009.1, forward strand.
AACATCGCCAAGGTTCCCGGCGAAATGCTGCGCAACTCACTGCAGCACGTTGCGCGGGGCGCTGACGGCGCGCTGTTCTTCCAGTGGCGCGCGGCCAAGGCAGGGGCGGAGAAGTTCCATTCGGCGATGCTGCCGCACGCGGGCACCGATACCGAGGTGTGGCGTGAGGTCTGCCGACTCGGGGCGACGCTCAAGGCCATCGGCGAGGTCTGTGACTCCACGGTGGACGGCGTCCAGGTGGCGATCCTGCATGACACCGACGCCCGCTGGGCGGCCGAGCTGGATTCACATCCGTCCACCGACGTATCGACGATCGCCGAGACCCGCAACTGGCACAACGCCTTCTGGCGCGCCAACATCACCACCGACCTGCGACAGTCGACCGACGACCTGGCCTCCTACAAACTGGTGATCGCACCGGTCCAGTACCTGATCACCGATGCCGGTGCGGCGAACCTGCGCGAGTACGTCGAGGCCGGCGGCCACCTCGTGGTGACGTACTTCTCGGGCATCGTGGACGTCAACGACCACATTCGGCTCGGGGGTTACCCCGGCGCGTTCGCGGAGGTGCTGGGCACCACCGTCGAGGAGTTCTTTCCGCTGCACCGGTCCGAGCTCGTGGACCTGGACCGCTACGGCAGCGCTGCAATCTGGAGTGAGCGGGTCCGCGAGGGGGCCGCCGAGGTGCGGGCGCGGTTCGCGTCGGGAACGTTGGCCGGCTCCCCCGCTGTTACCAGGAACGACTTCGGAGCGGGCCAGGCGTACTACGTCGCAACCTCGCTGCAACCGGCGGCGCTGGGCGAGCTGGTCGCAGAACTGGCGGCCGCGGCGGGCGTCGCTCCGGTGGTCACCGGTGTGCCTGCCGGCGTCGAGGTGGTCAGGCGCCGCAGCGATCAGGGTTCGTGGACGTTCGTGATCAACCACACCGCCGAGGCCGCCACTCTGCCGGTCACCGGCCATGAACTGATCGGGGACGTGGCGGTCGAGACTTCGCTGACGGTCACCGCGGGCTCGGTTGCGGTGCTCCGGCACGGGCACCGGGAATGAGCCCGTGCGGGCCAAGGGACAATGGGTGGCATGACTGACGAACTGGTGAACTGGGCGGGGAACATCCACTACCGAGCTGCCCGCTTTCACCAACCACGCACCGTCGAGGAGCTGCAGACCCTGGTCGCCGGCAGCAGCGCCGTCCGCGCCCTGGGCAGTCGACATTCCTTCAACACCATTGCCGACACCGCCGGTGACCTGGTGTCGGTGCGCGAGCTCGAGCAACCGGTGCTCATCGACCGGCAAGCTCGGACGGTTCAGGTCGGGGCCGGCATGCGGTACGGGGAGCTGATGCCGCAGCTGCACCGAGCCGGTTTCGCGTTGCACAACACCGGCTCGCTGCCTCACATCTCCATCGCAGGAGCGTGTGCGACCGGCACCCATGGTTCCGGCAATACCAACGGCAACCTGGCAACCGCGGTGAGCGCGGTGCAGTTCGTGCGTGGCGACGGTGAGCTGGTCCGACTCACCCGCGACCGCGATCCGGATCGGTTCGGGGGTGCCGTGCTGAACCTCGCGGCGCTCGGCATCGTGACGTCGCTGACCCTGGACCTGCAGCCCTCCTACGCGGTGCGCCAGGACGTGTACGTCGGTCTGAGCTTCGATCAGCTTGCCGAACATTTCGACGACATCCTCGCTGCGGCTTACAGCGTCAGCGTGTTCGGGGCGGCCGATGCCGACCAGCCCTATCGGATCTGGCTGAAGACCCGGCTGTCCGACCTGTCGGCGGACGCGGTCAGTGCTGCCCCACAACTCTTCGGGTCCGTGCTGTCACCGGTGGCGCAGCACCCGATCGATGGCCTCGACACCGCACCGGCGACCCAGCAGCTGGGCGTGCCCGGGCCGTGGTTCGAGCGGCTTCCGCACTTCCGCCTGGAGTTCGTGCCCAGCGTCGGGGACGAACTGCAGTCGGAGTACCTGCTGCCCCGGGCGAATGCGGTGGCCGCCCTCACCGCGCTGCGAACACTGGCCGACGAGTTGGCGCCGTTGGTCCTGGTCAGCGAGATCCGTACGGTCGCCGCCGACGAGCTGTGGCTCAGCCCCAGCTACCGGCAGGACTCGGTGGCACTGCACTTCACCTGGCGACGGGACACCGCAGCGGTCGGCGCGGTGCTGCCGGCGCTGGAGGCGCTGATCGAGCCGCTGGGCGCCCGCCCGCATTGGGGAAAGGTGTTCACGACCAGCCCCGACCGGCTGCGCGCGCAGTACGAGCGGCTGTCCGACTTCACCGATCAGGTTGCGGAGTACGACCCCACCGGGAAGTTCACGAACGACTTCCTGTCACCGATCCTCGGAGCCCGCTAGCGCTGGTCACCGTCACTCGGTGCACCGTCCCTCGGTGCACCGTCCGCGAGCGAATCACCACTGGTCGACTCACCACTTGTCGTGGACCAGCGGTCGGAGCTGCTCGTCGTAGAGGTCACGAATCGCGGTGCGGGTCTTCTCGCTGATAGGCACCACCTCCGCGGCGGTGGCGTTGGCCCGTGCCTGCTCGACCGAACTCGCACCGGGAATGACCGTGGTGACGCCAGGCTGATCGATGATCCAGCGCAGCGCCAGGTGCGCAGGTGAAACGCCGGTCTCGGCTGCGATCCGGCTGAACGCCACGGCGGCGTCGACACCCGCCTCGTAGGGCACCCCGGCAAAGGTCTCGCCGACGTCGAACGCCTCACCGTGCCGGTTGTACTGGCGGTGGTCGTCGGCGCCGAAGGTGGTGGACCGGTTGAAGCGTCCGCTCAGCAGGCCCGAGGCCAGTGGCACCCGCGCGATGATGGCGACGCCGGCCTGCCGGGCCGCGGGCAGCACCTCGTCCAGCGGCTTCTGGCGGAACGCGTTGAGGATGATCTGCACGCTGGCGACACCAGGACGGGCGATGGCAGTCAGTGCCTGCTCGCAGGTCTCCACGCTGACCCCGTACGCGGCGATGCGCTGCTCAGTGACGAGGGTGTCCAGGGCGTCGAAGACCTCGTCGGAGGCGAAGACCGCGGTCGGCGGGCAGTGCAGCTGCACCAGGTCCAGGGTGTCGACCCCGAGGTTCGCCCGGGACCGGTCGGTCCACTCGCGGAAGTTGGCCAGCACGTAGTTCGACTCGAGTTGCTCGGCCCGTCTGCCCATCTTCGTGAAGACACTGACGCTGCCCGCAGGGGCGCCGTCGTCGCCGTCGGAGCCCTGCAGGAAGGTTCCGATGGTCTGCTCGCTGCGGCCGTCGCCGTACACGTCGGCGGTGTCGAACAGGGTCACGCCCGCGGCCCGCGACACCGCCAGGATCTCGGTGGCGGTACCGGTCTCGACATTGCCCCAGTCCCCGCCGAGTTGCCAGGTGCCGAGGCCGATCACGGAGACGTCGTAGGGCAGCCGGTCGGTGGTGCGGGTTTCGATGCTCACGGCTTCCATCCTGCCCCAGTCCACGGCTGACCGCTGTCGGCGGTAGGCCATCTTGGGCAGCAGTAGGCATTCTGAGGTATCGGTCGGCGGACCCGCCGACGCGCTCCAGGTTTTTGTCGGACCCCGCTTGTAGCTTTCTTGTATGCGGTTCCTGCACACCTCAGACTGGCACCTCGGTCGCACGCTGCACGGCGTGGACCTGATCGAGGCCCAGCGAGCTGTGCTGCAGCAGATCGTGCAGCTGGTCACACAGCCTGCTGACGGCATCCCAATCGACGCGGTCCTGGTTTCGGGTGACATCTACGACCGGGCGGTGCCTCCCGTTGAAGCGGTGACCCTGCTGGCCGAGGTGCTGGCCGAACTCATCCGACACACCGCGGTGGTGATCACCGGCGGCAATCACGACTCCGCAATCCGGCTCGGGTTCGGATCGGCGCTGTTCACCGACCGGCTGCAGGTACGGACGTCGCTGGCAACCGTCGGCGAGCCGATCCTCCTCCGGGACACGGCCGTCTATGCACTGCCCTATCTCGATCCCGACATCGCCCGTAATGCCTTCTCCACCGACGGGGAACCGCTGGCGCGCTCCCACCAGGCGGTGATGGCGACGGCAATGGACGCCGTCCGGCTCGACCTCCGGTCGCGACCGACGGGCACCCGGGCGGTGGTCATGGCGCATGCGTTCGTGATGGGCGGCGCCGAGAGCGACAGCGAACGGACGATCGCGGTCGGTGGCGTCGACCAGGTTTCGTCGGCCACCTTCGCCGGGGTCGACTACGTCGCGCTGGGGCACCTGCACCGCGCCCAACGGATCAGCCACGACGGGGCGACGGTGGTGCGCTACAGCGGATCGCTGCTGCGGTACTCGTTCTCCGAGCGGCAACAACAGAAGTCCGTGACGCTGGTCGACCTGCTCCCTGACGGGTCAGTCTCGACCAGCCTGGTCGAGCTTCGCCAGCCGCGCGGCATGTCAGAGCTGTCCGGTTCGCTGGCTGACCTGACGACCGATCCCGCCCATGAACCGCTGGTGTCAGACTGGGTACGGGTCACGGTGACCGATCGGCACCGCCCGGACCAGATGTTCGATCGCGTGAAATCCCGCTTTCCCCACGTTCTGCAGGTCTTCCACATCCCGGAAGGTTCCGTCGCGGCCGGTGGCGCAGCCTTGCCGGTCGGCGCTGAGCGGTCCTTCTCCGCCCGGGAGCTGGGAGCGGATTTCGTCCAGCACGTGACCGGTTCCGCAGCGGATCCGGTCGAATTGGAGCTGTTCGAGCAGGCCTACCAGGAGTGCGTCAACGACCAGTCGCTGCTCAACGGTGGTCGTGTCTGATGCGACTCCATCAGCTGTGCATGACTGCGATCGGCCCGTTCAGCGGTCAGGTGGACATCGACTTCACCAAATTGGGTGACTCCAGCCTTTTCCTGCTCGAAGGACCCACCGGGGCCGGTAAGTCGACCGTGATCGACGCCATTTCCTTTGCCCTGTACGGCAAGGTGGCGCAGGCCTCCGCGAGTACGGACCGGCTGCGTTCCCATCACGCCCCAGCCTCCGCCGAGCCGGCCGTGGAGCTGGTGTTCGAAACGCAGAGCGGGATCTTCCGGATCCGACGGACGCCCAGCTTCGAGCGCCCCAAGCGGGACGGTTCGGGTACCCGCAAGATGAACGCGACGGTAAAGCTCTGGCGACTCGGATCGCCCGATGACGCAAGCGGTGGCGAGTCACTGTCGACGCGGGTGGCGGAGGCCGATGACGAGGTCTCCCGTGCGATCGGGTTGACCCATGACCAGTTCGTGCAGACGGTGATCCTGCCGCAGGGCGAGTTCGCGACCTTCCTGCGGTCACGGACCGAGGACAAGAAGGCACTGCTGCAGCGGCTGTTCGGCACCGAGGTGCTGGCAGGCACCCAGCAGCGTCTCGTGGAGGGCCGCAAGCAGGCCGAGCTGGTCCGGGCAGCAGCGGTGGCGGCAGTGGGCCAGGCGGTGCAGGCCTTCGTCGGCGCGGCGGATCTGGCGCCAGACCGTGCGGAGCTGCTCGACGCCGCTGCCCGTTCGGGTGACCGCGCTGCCGTCACCGGACTGGTCGCGGAGGTGACCGCCGACCTGAGCACGCGGCGGGACCAAGCTGCCCGGCAACTGGCACTCGCCGGGGCGGGCAGGGAACGGGCTGCCGCCGCACTGAGCCTCGCCCGGGATCGCGCGCGCCGACTGCAACGGCGCTCCGCTGTCCGCGCGGAGGCTGCCGAGCTGGCGGCTGCCGAGCCGGTGCTCCTGCGGCAGCGGCAGGAACTCGATGCAGCCGAACGAGCGCTCACCGCGGTTTCGGCGGCCGATGCGCTCACCGACGCCCGGGCGGCAGCCGAGTCCGCCACCCGCACGCATGAGGAGGCCAGGAGCCAGCTCCCCGTTGACTTCGCAGAGGCGGAGCACGGCACGTTGCTGGCCGCCTCGACGGCGTTGCAGACTCTGCGCGGCCAGTTGGGTGAGGAGCTCAGGCGCGAGCAGCGCTTGGCCGACCTGGTGGTCGCGGAACCGGTGCTGGCCGAACAACTTGCTGAGCTGGCCGACGTGATCACCGCGGCAGCTGTCGAACGCGACGCCTTGCCCGGCGAGCTTCATGAGATCGGCCAGCGTCGACTCTCAGCGGCCGAAGTGGCCGGCACAGCCGAGCTGCTACGCGGTGAATGTGACCGGGCGGTCGCCCGTTGGCAGGCCTCGGTCCGGGCCGGCCAGGCCGCGGTGCTACTTGCCCAGGACGCGGAGATCACGGCCGCAGCCGGCATGGCCTGGGACCAACAGGAGCAGCGGTTGGCGAGCCTGCGGGTGACCTGGCGGGCGAGTGTTGCCGGCGAGCTCGGATTCTCGTTGCGTTCCGGCGATCCCTGCGACGTGTGTGGCTCGGTCGAACACCCCAGACCGGCCACCCGCGGCAAGGATCACGTCAGCCAGGCCGACCTCGATTCCGCCGAGCGGGAGTCATTGCGACTGCGGCGGCTGGCCGAAGCTGCCCGCGATCAGCTCGAGCAGCAGCGAGCCGATCTCCGCGAGTTGCAGGTGATAGCCGATCAACTCAACCCCGACCAGGCCCAGGCCAAGGTGACCGAACTGCAGGAGGCACTGGATGCTGCCCAGGCAGCGGCAGACGACGTGGTGGCGCTCGATTCCCTGCTCGAGTCGGTGCAAACCCGGCTGGCTGCCCTGACCTCGCACATCCACGACGCAGAGGTGCAACGCTGCCTGCTGGCCGAACGCCTGTCCACCCTGCGGGCCGAGATTGCCGAGCACACCGGTCAGGTACTCGCGGCCCGGGCCGGGCACCGCTCAGTAGCCGCTCGGGTCGACGACATCACCGAACAGATCCGGCGCCTGGACCGGGCAGCAGCAGCGCAGCAGGCCCTGTCGACCGCCCTGCTCGGCGAGGCCGGGTGCGCTCGTCGATTCGTCGAGACCCTTTCCAACGCGGGGTTCGCCAACGAGGCCGCCTGGCGGAGCGCCCGAAGGGACCGGCCTTCGGTGGTGGCTCTGCGATCGGCGATCCGCGCTCACGACGATGCGCGGGCAGCAGTCGATCGCGCGCTCGCCGATCCCGAGCTCGCGGCCGATGACCTCGATGACCCGTTGCCCGGCCTCGACGAGCTGGTCGAGACCCTGCGCGTGGCACAACAGCGACAGGACGAAGATGCCGCCACCTTCGGCGCGACAAGTACCGCGCTGAGCAATGCCCAGGACCGCATTCGGTCACTGGACGCTGCCCTGGCCGCCGGAGCACAGACTCTCGCTGACACGGCGGCTGCCATTCGACTGGGCAACCTGGCGGGCGGGGTCGGCGACAATCAGCTGAGAATGGAACTCACCACGTACGTGCTGATCCGCCGTTTCGCCGAGGTGGCCGCCGCCGCCAACGCTCAGCTGCGCCGGATCTCCGGCGGTCGGTACGAACTCGAACACACCGACGCGCGCAGCGGGAACGCGAAGTCCGGGCTGGGGCTGCGAGTGCTCGACCTGCACACCGGCCAGCCTCGCGACCCCAGTACCTTGTCCGGCGGCGAGACCTTCTACGTATCGCTTTCGCTCGCACTCGGCCTGGCCGATGTGGTCCGGTCGGAGTCCGGTGGCGTGGACCTCGGAACGCTCTTCATTGACGAGGGTTTCGGCAGTCTGGATGCGGATGTGCTCGACGAGGTGCTGGCGGTGCTCGATTCATTGCGGGCCGGCGGTCGGGTCGTGGGTGTGGTCAGCCACGTCGCTGAGATGAAGAGCAGAATCGCCGACCGCATCGAGATCTCCCGGAACGCCGACGGATCGTCCCGACTTAAGGTCGTCGCCTGACCCACTAGCGCGATGGCACCCAGCAGCGCCGGATCCTGTGAGCCGGCTGAACAGTCTCTTTGCGAAATTGCGGCTGGTTTTCAGGATCCGGACAGTTTGCCCCCGAAGACTCGTCCCCAGAGTCAGCCACCGTTGTCGGCTGACATCGGACGAGAGCGAGAACGACATGAGCCTGCTACTGGAGCACTACCGAAGCTTCGAGGCATCCGAGCAGCACCCGGTCGCGCCCGCTGCGATGACGGCGCCGAGCGCCGGCGAACACCTGGCCGCCGCGCCGCTCGAGCAGTTGCCGGCGCGGGGCGAATCGGCAGTACCCGTGGTGGACATCATGATCCCGGTCTACAACGAGGTGCACAGCGTGGCAGCCAGCGTCCAGAAGCTGCACCGCTACCTCTCGTCGACATTGCCCAGCAGCTTCCGGATCACGGTGGTGGACAACGCCAGCACCGACGAGACCTGGACCGTGCTGCGCTACCTGCACCGCACCCTCGAACACGTCAGCGCGGTGCGATTGGCGGACAAGGGGCGCGGGCTGGCGCTCAGAACGACCTGGACCCAGAGTGACGCAACGGTGCTGGCCTACATGGACGTCGACCTGTCCACCGACCTGGATGCCGTCCTGCCGCTGCTCGCGCCGCTGCTCTCCGGGCACAGCGATATCGCGATCGGGTCCCGGTTGGCCCGCGGCGCCCGGGTGGTGCGCGGCCGCAAGCGAGACCTGATCTCCCGGTGCTACAACCTCATTCTGGCCAGATCACTGCACGTGAAGTTCACCGATGCGCAGTGCGGATTCAAGGCGATAACGCGCGACGCCGCCCAGCTGCTGCTGCCACTGGTGGTCGACGACGGCTGGTTCTTCGACACCGAGCTACTGGTGCTGGCCGAACGATCGGGACTGCGCATCTACGAGGTCCCGGTCGACTGGATCGACGATCCCGACAGCCGGGTGGAACTTCTCAGTACCGCCTGGCAGGACCTCAAGGGCGTCCGGCGACTACGCGCAAGCCTTTCAGCCCAGGCCAAACCGCTGGCCGAGATCGGCGCCCGCCTCACCGCACGCACCGCGCCACCCGCGGTTGCCGGTCCCTCCCGCTGATCTAGCGCGCCCACCGAACCTCGGATTCCAGCAACACTCCCCCGTCCACAGCACCTCCGACCTAAGGACCTGTGAGCCATGACGACCACTCTGTACCCAGCAGCGCCGCCCGGCACAGCAGGCGGCCCGCCAGTGCCGCCACCGCCCGAACAGTCGCCGCCGCCCGAACCGCCGCCGGCACCCGGACGAGCCGCCCGGCTGTGGACCGGTCCTGAGGGCGACCCGCGCTGGGCCAGGCCCTCGCTGCTGATGCTGCTGTTCGGCACGGCTGTGCTGTATCTGCACAACCTCGGCGCCTCCGGCAGCGCCAACAGCTTCTACGCAGCGGCGGTGCAGGCCGGAACGAAAAGCTGGAAGGCCTTCTTCTTCGGGTCATTCGACTCGTCCAACTACATCACCGTCGACAAACCACCGGCCTCGCTGTGGGTGATGGAACTTTCCGGTCGGATCTTCGGCTTCTCGTCCTGGAGCATGTTGGCGCCGCAGGCGATCGAAGGCGTGCTGGCGGTGGCACTGCTGTACGGCGCTACCCGCAGGGTCAGCGGTCCGGCAGCGGCCCTTGCCGCCGGCGCGACCCTGGCACTCACCCCGGCCGCCGCACTGATGTTCAGGTTCAACAACCCCGACGCCTTCCTGGTGCTGCTGCTGGTTGCCGCCGCCTACTGCGTGGTACGTGCGATCGAAAGCGGTCGGACCGGCTGGTTACTGCTCGCGGGCACCGGTGTCGGGTTCGGGTTCCTCACCAAGATGGGCCAGGCACTGCTGGTGGTTCCCGCCTTCGGCCTGGCGTACCTGATCGCCGGACCACCCAAACTCGGCAGGCGCTTGATGCAGCTGTTCGCCGCGCTGGCGGCCGTGCTGGTCAGTGCCGGCTGGTGGGTTGCCATCGTGGAGCTCATGCCGGCCTCAGCGAGGCCGTACATCGGTGGCTCGACCGACAACAGCGTGCTGAACCTGGCCTTCGGCTACAACGGGTTGGGACGGCTCTTCGGCGGTAGCGGTAACGGCGGCGGCGGTGGCGGCGCGGGCGGCGGCGGAAATGCGAACTTCGGCGGCTCCATCGGGATCACCCGACTGTTCAAGGACGAAATGGGTCTGCAGATCTCGTGGCTGCTACCTGCTGCGCTGATCGCCCTGGTGGCGGGCCTCTGGCTGACCCGCAAGGCGCCCCGCACCGACCTGACCCGAGCTGCGCTGGTGCTCTGGGGCGGCTGGTTGCTCGTGACCGGTGTGGTCTTCAGCTACATGGAAGGCACCATTCACCCCTATTACACAGTGGCACTGGCTCCGGCGATAGCCGGCCTGACAGCGATCACGACCACCCTGATCTGGCGTAACCGGATGTCTCTGGTGGCGCAGCTGACGGGTGTGACGATGCTGCTGTCGACGGGATTCTGGACCTATCACCTGTTGGCCACCAACCCGAACTGGTTCCCGTTGCTGCGTTACCTGGCCATCGGTGTGGCCGTCTTCGGCTCGCTGATGCTGCTGATGGCGCGTCATGTCCGGCGCAGCGTACTGGTCGCAGGTGTCGCCGCCGCCGCGATTGCCCTTACCGGATCGGGCTCCTACGCCCTGGCGACCACCTCGGTCGCGCACACCGGATCCATCCCCACGGTCGGATCAAGCTCAGCAGCTGGCGGCGGCGGTTTCGGCGGCGGCGGTTTCGGCGGCGGCGGTTTTCCGGGCGGTAGCGGAGCAGTTGGCGGCTCAGGCGGGACCGGCACTCGCCCTGGCGCAAGCGGAACGCAGGGGGGCACGCCGCCGTCCGGGACAGCAGGTGCCAGTGGCGGCCAGACGGCCGGCACCGGCACAGGTAGCTCGGCGTTGACCGCGCTGCTCAAGGCCAGCACCACGAAATGGGCTGCCGCCGCAAGCAGTTCCATGACCGCAGGCGACCTCGAACTGGCCAGTGGAAAGGCCGTGATGTCGATCGGTGGCTTCAGCGGCAGCGACAACGCGATCACGTTGGCACAGTTCCAAGCCCTGGTGGCCAAGGGGCAGATTCACTACTTCATCGCCTCGGGAACGGTCGGCGGAACCGGCGGCGGGGGAACGGGTGGCGGCGGTTTCGGCGGCGGCGGGTCGAATGCCTTCAGCCAGATCAGCAGCTGGGTGAGCTCGCATTACACGGCCATCACCGTCGGGTCCAGCACCGTGTATGACCTGACCGCCGCGAAGTAGCACGGTGGCCTCAGGGTCACATCAGCTCGATCGACGCCAGGTGAACTCCGGTGGCCGCTTCTTCAGAAAGGCCTGCGGGCCTTCGCGGCCATCGGAGTTCGTCGTCCATTCGGCGTACCACTGCTGGTAGAGCGCCTCTGCATCGGCGCCCGCAACGATCGCATTCACCAGCTGCTTGCCGGCG
>JBBQFE010000010.1:0-16852 GCA_038321605.1 Mycobacteriales bacterium
GGCACAGCGTCGCTCCCACGGCGAGGACGACACCACTACGACCAGCATTGGCGGCCTACCTGAGATGGCCGGCGACGCGGTCACGCCGCAGAGCAGCGTGCCGGCGGTGAACGCCGCGCCGCAGTAGATGCAGGCGGGACGCGCGGGACCTCAGCGCCGCGCTCGCGGGTCGCCTCGGCGCGGCCGGGCGCTGGCCGGCTTCATGACCAGGTCGACTCGAGCAGGGCACCGTTCGCGTGCAGGACGTCGAGGCGGTGCACGACTGGCTCGGTGGAAGGTCGGTGGCCGTCGAAGGCGGCGTTGACGGCGGGGTGGATGCGTTCCTCGAACGCTCGGGTGCAGGCCTCCTCGGACTCCCACACGTCGATGTAGCGCAGCCTGCCGTCGGGCTGGCGAACGCACAGATGGAGCAGCTGCCCTGGCAGCGGTTCGGGCCCGATGTTGTCGATGACCGCGCGGTACAGGTCTTCTTCGATGGGGACGTCTTGGATGTAGGCGTAGACCATGGGACAGGCCTCCTGATATATTGATCCGCAATGGCTTCGGATGAATAAGGAAACCGTACGGCTGATGAGTGACAGCGTCAAGGCGGCGTCTGCTGGTAAGCGCGAGTACCGCTCGCCCCGACGGGCCGAGCAGGCGGCCGCCACCCGTGCTGCGGTGTTGGCCGCAGCACGGGAGCTGTTCCTTACCAACGGCTACCACGCGACCACCATCGCCGACATTGCCAAACGGGCGCGGGTCTCGTTCGACACGATCTACGCCACAGTCGGTCGCAAACCGGCCCTGCTCCGTGAACTCGTCGAGACCGCGATCTCCGGCACGGAGCAGGCGGTCCCGGCCGAGCAGCGCGACTACGTCCTACGCATCGGCGCCGCGCGAACCGCACCGGCCAAGATCACCATCTACGCCCAGGCCATCACCGCTATCCAGCAACGCCTGGCACCGGTGTTCCTGGCGTTGCGCGACGCCGCTGCCACCGACGCGGACTGCGCAGCCCTGTGGGGCGAGATCGCGAAGCGGCGGGCCACGAACATGCGCGCCTTCGCCGCCGAGCTGCGCAGCACGGGCGAGGTGCGGGAGGACCTCACCGACGACCAAGTCGCAGACATCATCTGGAGCATGAACGCCGCCGAGTACTGGGATCTGCTCGTACGCGAACGAGGCTGGACCCCCGAGCAGTTCCGCGACTGGCTCGCCGACGCCTGGACACGTCTGCTGCTCCGGACGCCCTGACATCTTTGGGGCGAGCGTCCGTACTCTGACAAATCGCGGTCGAGGTCCGCACCTCGGCCGCCCGGGTACAGGTCATCGCAGAAGCTCTGTTGCTGAGGTGCAGGGCAGGTCGGCGAACCGGGCGCGCGTTGCCTGGCCATCGAAGGTCATGTCGTCGTGGTCCAGGACCAGAGCCGCACGGGCCTGCTGACCGAGTTCCGGGCGGACGCGGCCGACGGTGGCGGCCATGGCATACAGCGCTGCCCGGGGGACGTGTCGTGGCGTCGTGGCCTCGCCGCGGTCGGCGGCGACCATGTATGCCAGCTGATTGAAGGTGAAGGTGTCCGGTCCGCCGAGCTGCAAGGTCTGCCCGCGGGACGCGGGGTCGCTCACCACGTGCGCGACAAGTGCGGCCACATCGCGGATCGAGACGAAGTTGATCGGGTTCTGTCCGCGGCCGAACACCAGCGGCCGGTTCGACCGCCCCGCCGTGCGGCGCAGCAGGTCGATCCACAGCTCCAGAAACGCTGTCGCCCGCACGACGGTGCCCGGCACGCCGCTGGCGTTCAGCGCGGTCTCGGCAGCGTGCTTCATCCGAAACAGCTCCAGTGGGCTGTCGGGCGCTGCACCGACCACGGACATCAGCACCATGTCGGCTCCAGCGCCGCCTGCGGCCTGGATCAGGTGGACATTGCCGTCGCGGTCCACCGAGGCAGGCGTAACCCCGCCCGGCCCGGCGAAGCCGTGGACCGCGGAGACCACCACGTCGACACCGGTAATCGCCGCCGCGATGCTGGCCGAGTCGCGCACGTCACCGAGGACGGTTTCGACGTGCGCACCTGCCAAGTGGGTCGCTCGATGCAAGTCGCGGGTCATCACCCGCACGTCGATCCCGCGCCCCGCGAGAGCCTTAACGACCAGCGAGCCGAGTCGCCCGGTTCCCCCCGCGAGCAGCACTCGGCCGGTCACGGTGTTCCCGGTCTTACCTGGCGCTGCACGGCGGCGTCGACACCATCGTTGCTGTCCTCGACCGGCTCGAGGAAGAACCGCGCGGTCGCGATCACCCCGTCGCCTACGCCGAAAACGATCACGCCCCGCATGAGATGCCGCGATCCGTCCGCGCGCGTGCCTCGGTGCTCCCACTCACTCCACACCACGGCACCGTCGGCGACAGACGCGACGATCTCTGTCGACACGTCGGGGATCGCGGCCAGGATCTGTGTCCAGTTCCGGCGCACCTGGTCCCTACCGACAAAGCCGCGCGCGGGGTGCAGCGGTGTCTCGTTGCGGTAATCGGATGCGAAGCACGCGACGATCCCTTCGAGGTCATGGGCGTTGGTGGCATCACGCAGCCGCTCAAGGACCGCGGTGGGTTCCGGGCTGGGCGCGGGCTGGGACATGGCTCTCCGATCGCCGGACCGGCAACAGGCCGGCCGCGATAGTTGCGGCTGTCCCGCTGACGATCTAATCTGATCCAGCGCACTGGATTCGTTCTATGACTATGGAGTCAATCTGTGGAGTCTGTCAAGCCCCGCCGCTACGACGCCAGCCGCCGCCGCGCACAGGCGGCCCGCACCCGGCAGGCGATCCTCGACACCGCGCGGCACCGATTCCTGCACGACGGCTACACAGTCACGACGATCGCGTCGATCGCCGCCGACGCCGACTCATCCCCCGACACGATCTACAAAACCTTCGGAGGCAAAGCAGGCCTGCTTCGCGCGATGTGCGAGGACGCCCTCAGCGGCGCCGGTCCCGTCCCCGCCGAGCTGCGTTCGAACGCGATGCAGGCCGCCGAGACAGACCCCGCGACCCTGCTACGCGGCCTCGGCACGCTCACCGCCGAGGTCGCGCCGCGGATCGCCCCGCTCCTGCTGCTACTCGCCACCGCCGGCGAACGCGAGGCCTCGCTCGCCGAGCTGCACGCCGAGCTCGAGAACGCCCGGCTGGCCCGGATGACCCAGGTCGCCCGCACACTGACCCGCAAGACTCACTTGCGCGCGCGCCGAACAGTCGACGAGACGGCCGACATCATGTGGACCTACAGCTCACCCGAGCTCTACCGCCTGCTCGTAATCACCCGAGGCTGGACCCCCGAACGCTACGGCGAATTCGTCGGCGAATCACTGGTCGGCGCATTGCTCCAACGCAACCCATCAACCACCACGAGCACCACCAAGCCACGCCCAGAGCCACGGCCGTGATCCCATGAGCGCACTGTCCCAGACAGCGCTCGTTGTCGCATGCGCGGATCCCTACGAGGGACACCAGAACCCGGTCGCAGGCGCATAGAACCCTCGTCATCTGAGGGCGGGTGCTCACGACGAGATCGCGAGACTTTTTCCGCGATCGCGGACCATGATTTCTTCGGCAAGAGAAGGGCAACTGGCAAATCGGGCGTCGGACGTGCAGGGCGACGTCCGGGCGGCCGGCGCGACCACGGGGTTTGACGCGCGCGCCTGACACCCCCAATGCCGAGCACAGCCCGCCGCCCTCGTCCTCGCAGGCCGCAACCGGAACCGCGCCGTCACCGTCACCGTCACCGTCACCGTCACCGTCACCGTCACCGGCCAAGCGATCCGCTAGAACGGACCCGAACACGCAGGTAAACCCGAATAACCAAATCTGACACACCTCATGCACCCTGGCGCTATATTCGTCGTGACGTAATGACGGAGGAGGCCGTGGTGCGCAAGTCCGTCCGGCAACAGGAGGCGCTGCGCCGGGGCCGTGAGCGGCTGCGCGCTACGGACGCCGCCGAGACGCTGCCGCCGGAGGACGTCCGCCGCCTGGAGGCGATGCCCTTCCGCAGCCCCACCGAGACAGGCCGCAGGCGTCTCGCGGCGTCGACCTGCGGCTGGTGCGGCGGCCCCATTGAGTACAAGACCCGCGGGCGGATTCCGAAGTGGTGCTCCGCCAGTTGTCGGCAGCGCGCGTGGGAGCAGACCCGAGCAGCCACCTCAGGTCGATCCGCGGTCCAGATCGTCGAACGCCGTATCGAGGTCCCGACCCAGCAGCCCATGCCGTCCCCCGCACGGCCTCGGCATCAGGAGTGGGTCTTCGTGTTGGGTGAACTGGCCACACAGCTGGACGCAGGGGCGGTGTACGACAGGGACCTGCCCGCCCTGACGTCAGCACTCAACGGGGCGCTGGACGCATTCAGCCGGCGCACCCACGGTCCCCCGCAGCCGCGCCGTCGCTAGAGGGCGGCCCGCGTGACGCGGGTTAACCCTTAGTCGGACAGGGTTACACGGTCTGACCGTGCGCCCGTGCGCCCGCGCGCTCTGCCGCGAGCCCCCCGAGCGGGCATGCCGACAAGATCGGCTACAGCGGGCCGAAGCGTCCTTCGACCCGTTGCCCCTCGATATCGAAGCGGCTCGGGCCTACGGCCGGGTCTACGCCGCCGTCGTCGCCCACGGTCGCACTCCACGCCGGCGTTTGGCTGATCTGCTCATCGCCGCGTTGGCCGTGGCCAACGGGTTGCCGCTGGTCACCCGCAACGCAGCCGACTTCGCTGGGCTCAGCAACCTGTTACACGTCATCGAGATCGGACCGTCCGTTACTGACCGCGCCGGCCGACCCCGGTTCGCTCACGGTCATATTCGTGCGAACTTCTTGACCGAAAGTGGCACTAACGGGCGTGAAATTTCACCTGCCCCTAGTGAGAGGCCGTATCGACCGCGACGCCCGTCGCCACCGGTCTCGAAGGAGAGACCGATGAGCGATCCGGGTCAGGGCGAACCGCGCAGTTGGACAGACGAGCAGTTGCTGCTCACTGCAGAGGAGGCGGCTCGAGCGCTCCACGTCGGCCGCACGACGCTGTTCGCGCTGATCAAGAACGGCGAATTACACGCGGTCCACATCGGCCGCAGCTGCCGGCTCACCCGCGCTGAGCTGCTCCGCTACGTCGCGCGCCTCGACCGCCTAAGTGCGCCGTGGCGGCCCAACCGCAAAACATTGAGGCGATCCGGCCGACCCGTAGCGGACCAGGGCGGCCTCTTCGACGTCGACCCGACACCCCCGGACGCCGCCTGACCACTTGCAACGTGTCGGAGCACCGGCGGACGATCGAGGCAAACGGAGAGGGAGTCAGTGATGACACAACGAGCGACCGCCGGCGAGACATCGATATTCGTAGCAGGATGACTGGACGAAGAAGGCTCCCCCCGGGTGCGAGGTGGGTAACCACCCAGGACGGTGTTCGTCGGGTTGAGCTGGTCGTGGATCTCGGTGCGGACCCGGTCTCCGGTCGCCGCCGGCAGAGCCGCCGCAGGTTCGTGACCGAAGCGGAAGCGCGCGCTCAGTACGCGGAGATCACGAAGGCGGTCCGTGAAGGTACGCATGTCCCAAAGACTCACGAAACCGTGGAGCAGGCATGCAAGGCGTGGCTGCTCAGCCGCCGCCGTACAGTGCGCGCCTCGACCCTTGCCGGTTACGAAACAGCGCTCAAGCCGGTGATCGTGGCATACGGCGCGTTGCCTATCCAGAAGCTCACGCGCAAGAACATCGATGATCTGATCGATGGACTGGTCGCCGGCGATATCCGTCGCGATGACAAGCGCAAAGTCCGGCCCTGGAAGCCCAGAACCGTCAACCTGATGCTCTTCACTCTTGGCAGGGTCCTCGATAGCGCGGTAGCTGAGGGGCGCCTGGTGCGCAACGTCGCGCGACTCGTTGAGCGATCACCGCAGTCCCGCCTGGAGATGGCGACGTGGACGCCCAGCGAGATCGAGACGGTGCTGGCGAGCATCCACGGCACCCGGATGGAGGTGGCGTGGATCCTTGCGCTGTACGGTCTGCGCCGCGGCGAGGTCGCAGGACTGCGCTGGGAGGACATCAGCGATACTGAACTCACGATCCGCAACACCCGGCTGTCAGTCGACGGTGCGGTTACTGACAGCATGCCGAAGACTGACAGCGGAGCCAGGGATCTACCGTTGCCGCCGAACCTGAAAGTCGCGCTCAACGCGGCCCGGGCCCGGCAGCAAGCGGACCGCAAGATACTCGGCGCCGCATACAACGAGTCGGGGTACGTCGTGACCGACGAGGGCGGGTCCCCGTTGCATCCGGACACCTTCACCAGCCGGTTCGAGCTAATGGTGCGGGAAGCTGGCGTGAGCAGGATCCGGTTGCACGACGCGCGCCATACCTGCGGGACGCTGATGCACCTGCAGGGACATCCGACCGCCGTGATCTCAGCGTGGCTCGGGCATAGCTCGCCCGCATTCACCATGAGGACGTACGTACACAGCCAGAAGGACGCGCTTACAGCCGCGGCGAATGCGTTCGACGGGCTGTTTGGAAGCTCTAGTGACATTCGTGTGACATCGGAGGCTTCTCACGGTCCGGAGAAGCGAGCGAGGCCCCGTAAACGCTGAGCCGACGAGGAGACTTGAACTCCTAACCGCCCGATTACAAGTCGGGTGCGCTACCAATTGCGCCACGCCGGCGTGGGTCGCTAGCGCGAACCGCCGCCGCAAGCTTAGTCGGCCACCACTGCCCGCCGAATCCGACGCAGGACAATCAGGCCGATGACCGAAATGTCACCTGTACCCGGCACGGGAAATCTGTCATCGTCTGTCTAGCCGCAGTGGATCTTCGCCTGCCAGCGGCACCGTCCCGGGGGAACGATGACGACACCAGACACAGCCGATGCCCGTAAGAAACTCGCCGAGGCGGAGCTTGCCGAGGCCAACGCCGAAAAGGCGCGCCAGGACGCGCGGTCTGCGCAGACCAAGGCGGACAAGGATCAACGCGAGGAGCACGAGGCGAGCTCGGGGCTCGCCGCCTCATTCGTTCCGGATCTGTCCAAGCTCGACACCGGCAAGACCGAAGCCAAGGGTGATACCACGTTGCTCGGCGGAGCGGTCAGCTACTACGCCCTGAAAGCCGCTGCACGCCGCGCCGCTGAAGAGGTCAAGGTTGCGCTGCCTGACCAGGCACGGGTACTGGTGACGACGAAGGAGGATTTGGCCTCCTCCGACGACGCCTACTGCGCGGTGACCAGCCAGCTTGCGTCACTCACCAAGGCTGCGGCAACGGTCACGGCACTGGCTGCCCACCCCGACCACACCCGGTCAACCGACGGCGCAGGTGTCCCACCCACGGTTCCGGACAGATCCTTGGTGGCCGCGGGCGTAGCGGTTACCGCGGTCGCCAAGGCGGCGTCGGCCGCCATTCCGTCACTGCTCAAGCTCACCACCGCCAACCGAACCATCACCGGACAGTCAGTGGCCGCCGATGATCTGGCGGCCGCCGCGGCCGTAGTCGGATACTTCGCACACCGGGCGGACCGCCAGCTCGTGCTGGACGACTTTCGCCCGCTGCCCCGGACGACTCTCCTCGACAATGTCGACGCGCTGCGTTCCGGCAGGGCGGCGCTGGCCAACCTGCGCGAGCCCTGGGCGCAGGACCTGAGCGAAGCGACCCGGGTCCGCGCCGCGGCAGAGGACCAGCTCAAACTCAGCAACGCCCAGATCCTGGCCGCACTGACCGCCAAGCAGGACCCGGCCGCTCTTGTCAGCGAACGTGAAACCCACGCTCGCGAACGCGATGAGCGGGCCGCAGCGGAATCCGTTGCGGCCGCGCGTATCGGCCAGATCGATGCGGTCGCAGCAGCGATCGATGCCTTTCTGACCTACCTGGACGCGGTGCCGTCCGGGCAGCAGCGATCGACTCTCGGGTCTGCGGCGCTGCGTGCCCAACTACACACCGGCCCGCGTCCATTCACCCATGTATTGCTGGTCAAAGCCCAGGCGGGCACGATCAACCAGTTGATCAACGACCGGCCGTTCTTCTTCGCTGACACGTTCTCCTCGACCGCGGCCATGAGCATAACCTACCTGCTGATCGACCTGGACGGGTCGATCCTTCGTAGCAACGTGATCCCCGGCGTCGCCACCCTCACCGGCAAGGTCGGTGACGCCATCACCACCAGCGCGATAGCCGTCGTCGTCCCCGAGCCGGACGCCGAACTCTGACACCGACGCCCAGCGGCAAGCGCCACACCGCAGGAACTACCAGTCGGCTGGCTCGTAGTCCTTGAGAAAGCAGCCGTAGAGGTCCACGCCGGCCTCGCCCTGCACGATCGGGTCATACACCCGGGCGGCACCGTCTACGAGGTCCAGCGGAGCGTGAAACCCCTCCTCCGCAAGCCTGATCTTGGTGGTGTGCGGGCGCTCGTCGGTGATCCAACCGGTGTCCACGGCGGTCATCAGGATGCCGTCGGTGAGCATCTCGCGAGCCGAGGTACGGGTCAGCATGTTCAACGCAGCCTTGGCCATGTTGGTGTGCGGGTGCCCGGGGCCTTTGTAGCCACGGCTGAAAACCCCTTCCATGGCCGAGACGTTCACGATGTACTTGCGGCGCGCAGCTGCTGCTGCCATCGCCGGTCGCAACCGCGACACCAGGATGAACGGCGCGGTCATGTTGCACAGCTGAACCTCGAGCAGCTCCAGCGGATCGACCTCGTTCACCCGCTGCGTCCAGCTGTTGATCGAGTTGACGTCGGGTACCAGGCCGCCGGCGTCGATCGCGACCTCGGCAGCTGCCATCGCAGACAGCGACGCCGATCCGGCCACCAGCGCCAGCCGAGAGATCTCGGAACCGTCGAGCACGTCGGGTAGATGTGGCAGCGGATGCTCCGACAGCGAGCCGGCCAGCGCGGCCGGGTGGGCGTCGGAAATGTGATCGAAGGTCAGCAGCTCCGGCAGCGGGCCGGCCGGTAGCGGTTCACTTTCAGCTGCTGCCAGCGGGGCGTACGCGCCCGGCGAGCGACGGACGGTCTGGGCGGCATTGTTGATCAGGATGTCCAACGGGCCCGCCGCCGCCACCGAATCCGCCAGGGCCACCACCTGCGCCGGGTCGCGCAGGTCGATGCCCACGATCCGCAGCCGGTGCAGCCAGTCGGCACTGTCCTGCATTGCGGTGAATCGCCTTACCGCGTCGTGCGGAAAGCGGGTGGTGATGGTCGTGTGCGCGCCGTCGCGTAACAGCCGCAGCGCGATGTACATGCCGATCTTGGCGCGGCCGCCGGTGAGCAGGGCCCGCCGGCCGGTCAGGTCAGTCCGCGCGTCGCGGTGGCTGTGGTTGATGGCCGCGCAGGACGGGCACATCTGGTGATAGAACGCGTCCACCTGGGTGTAGTCCTGCTTGCAGATGTAGCAGGGCCGCGGCCTGATGTAGGCACCGGCGGACGCGCCGACCGCAGAGGACACCAGCGGGATTCCGGAGGTCTCGTCGTCGATGCGCTGCGGCGAGCCGGTCGCGGTGGCCTCGACCACTGCCCGGTCCGCGGCCGAGATCGCGTCCCGACGCTCATTGCGACGTGCCTTCTTCACCTGCTTGAAGATCCGGCCGGTGGCCCGCCGGATGGCAATCGCGTCCGGGTGCTCGGGCGGCAGCTCCTCGGCGCTGGCCAACACCCGAAGGCAGAGCGCGAGTTCGTCGGGGTCGAGCCCAACCCCGTCGACCGTCACCGCAGTACCGTCCGCGCCTAGCTCTTCGGGGCCGGTCGGGGTCGTAGGGTCGATCGAGTTCACCCGCCAACGATACTTGCCGACAGAGGGGCCCCGAGACCACGTGAGCCGTGCGCATAAGCCGAAGGCCGGCTTCTGGATCCGATTGTGCGTAGCGATCCTGTATCCGCTGGACACCCTGTTGTTCAAGATCCGCTGGCACCATCTCGACCGCATTCCCGAGACCGGCGGCGTCCTGCTGGCGGTCAATCACATCAGCCAGGCCGATCCCGCCGCGATGGCCCGAATGATCTGGCAGGCCGGACGCCTTCCGCGCTTTCTCATCAAGAGTGGCGTGTTCGGCTGGCCGATCGTGGGACGGATGATGACCGGCGCCGGCCAGATCCCCGTCTACCGCGGCACCGCCGATGCGCAGAACTCGCTGCGCGCAGCGACCAACGCGCTGCAGGACGGCGAGTGCGTGATCATCTATCCCGAGGGCACCATCACCAGCGACCCCGACTACTGGCCGATGCCTGCCAAGACCGGCGTGGCCAGGATCGCCCTGGACAACCCGGAGATTCCGGTGCTCCCGATCGGGCAGTGGGGTGCGCAGCGCACGCTGGGCCGCGGCGGGCGGTTCCGACCCGTCCCGCGGCATCGGCACGAGGCCACCGTCGGCGAGCCGATCGACCTGTCGGCGTTCCGTGGCCGGGAGCAGAGTGCCGACCTGCTGGACGAGGTCACCGCGGTGATCATGGCGGCCATCACCGCTGAGGTCGCACAGCTGCGCGAACAGCGCTGAAATCGCACCGCGGCGCTAACAGAGCTGAGCGTGCACAGCTGCGCCAGCAGCCGTGAGGCCACCAGGCGCCGAGCTCAGCGCGGCGGACCCGAACTGCTCCTGATCACCAGTGCCGTCGGCAGCACGATTCGCCGGGCGCGACCTCGGGGACGGTCGTCGAGCAGGGTCTCGATCGCCAGCCGCCCCTTCTCCTCCAGGGGTTGGTGGACCGTGGTGAGGCCGAACGACGCAGCAGCCGGCACATCGTCGAAGCCGGTGACCGTCATCTGCCCGGGCACCGAGATCCCCCGGCTGTTCAGCTCGTCCAGCACACCGATGGCCAGCACGTCGGTGATGCACATGAAGGCGGTCAACTCCGGATGCGCGGCGAGCAGTTCCACGGCACCGGCGACACCCTCTTCCCTCGAGTTGTAGGGCCGTTCGCTCACCACCATCTCGCCCACCCCGACCCCGAGTTTCTCCGCCGCGTCGACCAGGCCCAACAGCCGTTGTAGGCGCACCGGATGCTGGGCCCGCCCCACCGCGATCCGTTCCTGCAGCGGACGCGGCTCAGGCTCGGCGGCAACCTCTTCACCGCGCCGGATCGAGATCACCCCGATCCTTCGGTGCCCCAGCCCCAGGACGTGCTCGGCGACCGCCGCAAATCCGCCCCGGTCGTCTATCCCGACGAAGTCCACCCCGGTCAGCCCCCGCGGCGAGTCCACGATCACCGCGGGCTGTGAGCGGCTCAGCACCGCGGCCAGATGCGGATCCTCCTCGGACACCGAGGACACCACGAACCCATCGACCGAAGCCCGCAGCACGGTGTCGGCATGCAGTGAGCCCGGCGGCGCCGGAATCACCAGCAGCGACCTGCCACGTTCGGAACAGGCCTCGCCCAGCCCGTGCATGAACTCCACCGAGCCCGGATCGCGAAAGGCGTAACCGAGCCGCTCGTTGAACAGCAGCCCGACCGCGTCCGCCTGCCGGGTGCGCAGCGACCGTGCGACGGGGTCCGGTCCGGCATATCCGAGCCGCTGGGCCGCGGCCATGATCCGGTCGTGCAGGGCCTTCGACAGCTGGTCGGGACGGTTGTAGGCGTTGGACACCGTCGTCCGCGAGACTCCCACCTCCGCTGCCACGGCAGCCAGCGTCGACCCGGGTGTGCCCCGCCGGGGTGCTCGGGAGCGTCGGGCCGCTGGAGGATCGTCAGTCATCGCGCCCACGGTAGCTGCTGGCGCTGCGGCCCACCCTTGGGCAGGTCGCCGCTACCGCGCACAATGGGCGGGGTGCCAGCGCTGACAACACCTAACCTCGCCGTCCACGAGTCCTTCGTCCGTGCGATGGACGACTTCGCCGGCGAAGGGCGGGGAGCCCCCGGAGACCATTCCGCGCTCGGAACCGACATCGTCACCTACGCACCGGTCTGGCGTGCGGTCGCGGGGTTCCAGACCTTCCTGCAGTCCTTGCGGCAGGCAGCAGACCGCTCGGTGGCACCGCCCGCCGGTTGGGTGCACTCGTCGACGTTCTGGTGGGTGCAGGACAGCGAGTTCCTGGGCAGCATCCGGGTCCGTCACGCCCTGACCCCCTCGCTGCTGCAGATCGGCGGTCACATCGGCTACGACGTGGCTCCGGCGGCCCGCCGGCAGGGGCACGGCACCGCGATGTTGCGCGCCGTACTACCCGCCGCGGCGGAGCTGGGGATCGATCAGGCGCTGGTCACCTGCGACCACGACAACGTCGGATCCCGCAGGATCATCGAGGCCAACGGCGGCGTTCTCGAAGACGAGCGCGACGGCAAGCTCCGGTACTGGGTGCCGACGGGCCACTCGTAATGTGATGTTCACCCGCAGGACCCCACCGGCGCTGGCGTCGGACCTCACTCTGGCTTTATGCTCTGTATCGATTCAGTACACCTGCGAGCAAGTCGGAAATCTGTCATGCGCCTCACCACCCAGCACGCCGCCGTGCCCGGCCGGCCACCGTCGTCGGCCGCCCGCCCCTCCCCGGAGGTGTCTCGCGCCCGACTGGTGCTGATGAGTGCGTACGCCGCCAACGGGCTGCTGCTGTCCACCTGGTTCTCACGGCTGCCCGCTCTCGCCGACCGGCTGCACATCAAGACCGACCAGCTCGCGGTCGTCACCATCGCGCTCACGGTCGCCACGCTGGCGGCCATCCCCGTCGCGGCTCGCAACCTGCCGTCCTGGCGGGCGACCAGGATCGTGCGCATCACCCTGCCCCTGACGCCGGTGGCCATGCTGATCGCCGTCACGTCGACCCGGGTCTGGCAGCTGGTCGCGGCACTGGTGCTGCTCGGCGCGGTCAATGGAATCCAGGGAGTCGGGCTCAACGCCCACGCCACCACGCTCAGCCGCCTGGCCGGCCGCCAGTTCATGCCCTCGATGATCGGCACGGCTTCGGCCGCCGGTGTGTTCGGCGCCGGCCTGGCGACCCTGGCCACCGCTGTCGGTGTGCCGCTGATCCTGCACCTGTCCGTCGTCGCCGGCCTGTGCCTGATCACCGGTCTCGCGGTGAACCGGCAGATTCCGGTGGGAGGCGGCAGCAGCTCGCTGCGCATCGTCAGCGCCGCCGCCCGACAGACAGCACATCGGATGGATGTTCGGCGAGGTCGCCCGCTGGCCGCCCTGCGACCGCGCCGCCAGACACTCCGTGGCCCGTCCGGACCCGGCGGACGGCCTGCCGGTCGTCTTGCCTCGGCACCCACGCTGCGCCGCCGGCTGCCCGGGGGCCGGTCGGAGCGGTCCGGCATGGACACCGGGCGGGATCCGGTCATGCGACTACTGGTCGGCGCCGGGCTCGGCGCCACCGTGGCCGAGGGCGGCATCGCCACCTTCGCCATCGTGATCTTCCGCGATGTCATCGGCGCCGACCTGGCCGTGGCCACCCTGGCGTTCACGGTGTTCTCGATCGCGATGGCATCGGTACGGTTCGGCGGCGAGCGACTCATGCGGCTGATCGGAGCGCGGGCCTGCCTCAGCATCGGCGGGATCCTCGCCGCCCTGTCAGGGTTACTGCTCACCGGTGCGCCGAACCTTCCGTTGGCATTCCTGGCGCTGACCGGGATCGCAGCCGGGATCGCCTGCGCGGTGCCGGTCACCCTGCAGCTGGCGACCGACCACGCCCAGCGTCGGGCCAGGGCGCTGCAGCAGAACGAGGTCCGGGCGACCGCTCGGGCGCTGTCCCGACTGGGACTCGCCACCGGCGGCGGTTACCTGGCGGGCGGGCCGATCCTGGGCTTCGTCGCCGCCGTCGTCGGGTTGCGCAGCTCGATCCTGCTGGTGGCCATCGGTGGAGCCGCACTGGCCGCCTGCGCCGCCGCCCTGACCCGCGCCGAGACCGGTGCGGTAACGGTCGGATCCCCGGCCAATCCCCTCGAATCGCTTGACGTGGGTGCGCTCGACAGGGTGTGATGACCACGTCCAGACCGCTATGTCGGTCAGGGTTGCCGTCTGCAATCGGTGGAGACGGATCAACGGCCCCGATCGAAAATCCGTGAGATGACTGCTCTCAGTCATCCGTACCCGGCGCGGTCGTCGCACACCGAAGGGATAACTCCATGGCTGAAGTGCAGTACGTAGGTGCCTCGCGTATCTACCCCGGCAACCCGATTGCCGCAGTGAACAAGCTCGATCTCGATATCGCCGATGGCGAGTTCATGGTCCTGGTCGGACCGTCCGGTTCCGGCAAGTCGACCGCGCTACGCATGCTGGCCGGCCTCGAGGACGTCAACGAGGGCGAGATCCGGATCGCCGGCACCGATGTCTCGCAGAAGCCCCCGAAGGACCGCGATATCGCAATGGTCTTTCAGAACTACGCCCTGTACCCGCATATGTCGGTCGGCGAGAACATGGGTTTCGCACTGAAGCTCAAGGGTGTCGGCAAGGAGGAGCGCGCGGCCAAGGTGCTCGCCGCCGCCAAGCTGCTGGACCTGGAGCGGTACCTCGAACGTAAGCCCAAGGCACTGTCCGGTGGCCAGCGCCAGCGGGTGGCCATGGGCCGCGCGATCGTGCGTGAGCCCAGCGTGTTCCTGATGGACGAGCCGCTGTCGAACCTGGACGCCAAGCTGCGGGTGGAGACCCGCGCCAACATCGCCGCACTCCAGGCCCGGCTCGGCACCACGACGCTGTACGTGACGCACGACCAGGTCGAGGCCATGACCATGGGTGACCGGGTGGCACTGCTCAAGGACGGCATGCTCCAGCAGGTCGACACCCCCCGCAACCTCTACGACCGTCCGGGCAACGCCTTCGTTGCAGGTTTCATCGGCTCGCCGGCCATGAACCTGGTGAAGGTGCCGGTGTCCGAGGCCGGCGCGGTACTGGGCAATCTCACCATTCCGCTACGGGCGGGCACCGCTGCCGCGGTGCGCGCCGAGGGCCTGAAAGAGATCATCCTGGGCGTCCGGCCGGAGTCGTTCACCGCGGCTGAGGGCACGGATGGCCTGAAGATCAAGGCCAATCTCGTCGAGGAACTGGGCGCCGACGCGTTCGTCTACGGCGAGCTGCCGGGCCAGCAGACGGTGGACACCGGCGACGACGGCGGAGCGAAGCCGTTCGTGGTTCGCTTCGACGGCCGGATTCCGCCGAAGATCGGTCACGAGATCTTCCTCAACGTCCGCACCGAGGAGACCCACGCGTTCCACCCGGACTCGGGCGAGCGCATCGGCGACTGAGCTTCACAGCACCACAGCACCACAGCACCACAGCACCACAGCACGGTTGAGCAGCAGGGGACGCGGACCACCGACCGCGTCCCCTTTCTGCTGCCGTCGACCCGCCGTCAGCCGCCGCGACAGTGGCGGACGGCGGTGGCGGACGGCGGTGGCGAGCCGGTGACCGTCAGCCGAAGTGCACGGACGCGGTGCTGGCCGTGCCGGCATGACGGCCCGGCGCCGTGTGGTTCTGCCAGTACAGGTTGGTGTGGTTGATGACCTTGTCCGGCGTCGGAGCACCCCACTCGCTGAGGTCCTCGGTGGTGTGCGCATCACTGACCAGAGTGGCGTCGTACCCCCGGACGATCGCTCCGTGCAGGGTTGACCTGATGCACTCGTCGGTCTGCGCTCCGGCTACGACCAGGTGCCCCACCTGCCGCTCGGCGAGCACCGCCTCGAGTTCGGTTTCTTCGAAGGCATCTCCGTAGCGTTTGTGCACCACCGGTTCGGCCTCGAGTTGGGTGAGCTCGGGGACATAACGCCAGCCGTCACTGCCTTCCGGGAGGTTCTCCGACGAGTGCTGGACCCACACGACCGGCACCGCCTCGGCGCGGGCGCGACTGACCAGGTCGGCGATGTTGGCCACGACCGCATCGCGATTGTGCGAGCCGGCCACCACATTGTTCTGCACATCGACGACGAGCAGGGCGGTGTTCGGGCGATCTGTAAGGGTGGTCATGGCGCATGTCCTCCGACTCGATTGACGATTCCTCGAATGGCGTTTCCACCGTAAACCCCACCGCCGACAAGCTGCGAGACGCCGCCAGAAAGTTTTTCTGCCCACTTGATCACCGGCGCGGTACGTTCGCGCCGGCCCATTCACCGGGCCGTCGATGTCGGAAGGCGTTATCCGTCCAGCCGGTCGCCTGCCGCGAGTAGAGGGAGTTCACTCATGCACAAGGCCCTGATCGTCACCGGCGGTGCGGTCCTCGCAATGCTCATGCTCACCGGGGCAGCCTCAGCCACCACCGGCCACAAGCCGAAGGCCCAGCACGACGACCGGCAGTTCACCGTGGTGGAGCACGCGGTCACCGACACCACCGCGGACACCGGACCCGCGGGCGACAGCCTGGGCGATGTGCTCGCGTTCGGCAACCCGATCTTCAACACCGCCGACACCAGGCAGATCGGTACCGACCAGGGGTCGTGCATCCGGACGAAGGTCGGAGCGTCCTACGAATGCTCCTGGACCACCACGCTGCCGGACGGATCGCTCGTCGTCGAGGGGCCGTTCTACGACGCCGGCGACTCGACCCTCGCCGTCCTGGGCGGCACCGGCAGATACTCGGGTGCGAAGGGCCAGATGCGGCTGCACTACCGCAACCCGGCGGGCACCGAGTTCGACTTCGCCTTCACCCTGTCCAAGTAGCGCCCAACCCGAACCCGAACCCGAAGCCGAACCAGAGCCAGAGCCCGAACCCGAACCCGAACCAGAACCAGAACCAGAACCAGAACCGGACGAGCTGCCGGCCCGCCCACCAGCGTCAGCCGGCAGCGCTACAGCTGGGCCTGCTGGCGACGAACCCTCGACACCTCGGCCAGGGTCACCGCGGCCGCAACCGAGGCGTTGAGGGACTCGGCCTGCCCGGACATCGGGATCGAGACGGTGATGTCGCAGGTTTCGCCGACCAGCCGGGACAAACCCCGACCCTCGGAGCCGACGAC
>JBBQFE010000011.1:0-16769 GCA_038321605.1 Mycobacteriales bacterium
CCACCGTCAGCCCCTACGTACTGGATGACGAGTTCAACGGCCCGGCCGGCGTCGTGCCGGACAGCCGCACCTGGACGTTCGAGACCGGTGGCGGCGGGTGGGGCAACAACGAACTCGAGTCCTACACCAAGCGCGCCGTCAACGCCTCGACCGACGGCCAGGGCCACCTCGCCATCACCGCGCGCAAAGAGACCTACACCGGCGCCGACGGCATCACCCGCTGGTACACCTCGGCTCGGATCAAGAGCCGGGCGTCGGTGCAGTACGGGCTGATCGAAGCTCGCATCAAGGTGCCCGCCGGTGCCGGGCTGTGGCCCGCGTTCTGGACCCTCGGGGCGGACATCGGCAAGGTCGGCTGGCCGAAGTCGGGCGAGATCGACATCATGGAGGCGATCAACTCCGCGGACGTGCTGCACGGCAGCCTGCACGGCCCGGACGCCACCAAGCCGTCCTGGGCGGCGTTCAGCCGGACCAACTCGATCCCCGTCAAGGGTGGGCTGGCCGCGGCCTGGCACACCTTCGGGATCCGCTGGTCGGCGACTGCCATCACCTGGTACCTGGACGGTCACGCCTACTACACGGTGACCAAGGCCGAGTTGCCCGCCGTGTACACCTGGGAATTCGCCAAGCCGCATCAAATCCTGCTGAACCTCGCAGTCGGCGGCAACTGGCCCGGCTGGCCCTCGGCGACGACGGTCTTCCCGGCCCGGATGCTGGTCGACTGGGTGCGCGCCTCGCACTGACTCCGGTCACCGGCCGGCGCAAACAGACTGGTAGGACTGGTCGGTGACCACTACCCGACCCGAACTGCTCGGCACCTTCGGCATGGTCGCCAGCACCCACTGGCTGGCCTCGTCGGCGGGTATGGGCGTGCTGGAGCGGGGCGGCAACGCGTTCGACGCCGCGGTGGCCGCCGGTTTCGTGCTTCAGGTGGTCGAGCCGCACCTCAACGGTCCCGGCGGCGACCTGCCCGCGATCGTGTTCAGCGCGGCGGACGGCCGCGCCCAGGTGGTCTGCGGGCAGGGCACCGTTCCGGCGGCAGGCTCGATCAGGCACTTCACCGAGCTCGGGCTGGACCTCATACCGGGTAGCGGCCTGCTGGCCGCCACCGTCCCCGGCGCCTTCGGTGCCTGGACGACGATGCTGGAGCGCTGGGGCAGCTGGGAGCTGGCTGAGGTGCTGGCACCTGCTCTGCACTACGCCGAGACCGGCTTTCCGGTACTGCCCACCATCGAGCGCACCATCGCGGCGGTCACCGGGCTGTTCCGCGAACATTGGACGCCGTCGGCAGCGGTGTGGCTCGACGGTGGCGCCGCGCCCGTCGCCGGCTCGCTGTGGCGCAGTCCGGCCGTTGCCGCCACCTACCGACGGCTGCTCGCAGTGGCGGTCGGGCGCAGCCGGGAGCAACGGATCGCAGCCGCGCGCACCGCGTTCTATTCGGGCTTCGTGGCCGAGGCGATCGACGATTTCAGCCGCACCGCCTGGCGGGACACCTCCGGCCGTGATCATGCCGGGCTGCTCACCGCTGCGGATCTCGACGGCTGGCGGCCCTCCGTCGAGGACCCCGTCTCCACCAGCTATGCCGGGCGGTACGAGGTCCTCAAGACCGGTCCCTGGGGTCAGGGACCGGTCCTGCTGCAGCAGTTGCGGCTGCTCGAGGCGCTGGAGCTGGATGGGGTCGAGCCACGCTCGCAACGCTGGGTGCACCTGATCACCGAGGCGGCGAAACTTGCCTTCGCCGATCGCGAGGCCTGGTACGGCGACAGCCCGGAGGTGCCGCTGGCGATGCTGCTCTCGGCCGGGTACGCCGAGGAACGCTCGGCGTTGGTGACCGAGTACGCCAACCTCGAACTCCGGCCGGGATCGCCCGACGGCAGGACCCCGAGGCTGGCGCGGCTGCCCGAGCCACCCTCGGTCGGGGTCGACGTGACCGACATCGCGATGGGCTCGAGTGGTGAACCGACGCTGGGCACGAGCGGGCAGACCAGAGGCGACACCTGCCACCTGGACGTGGTGGACCGCTGGGGAAACTTCGTCTCGGCGACCCCCAGCGGCGGCTGGCTGCAGAGCTCACCGGTCGTGCCGGCGCTCGGCTTTTCACTCGGCACCAGGGCCCAGATGTGTTACCTCGAACCCGGCCTGCCGAACTCGCTGCGACCCGGCATCCGCCCGCGGACCACCCTGACTCCGTCGCTGGCGCTGCGCGACGGTGAACCGTGGCTCGCCTTCGGCACGCCGGGCGGCGACCAGCAGGACCAGTGGCAGCTGGTGTTCCTCGCCGCGGTGGTTCAAGCGGAGGCCCGTGCTGGGCGGGTGAATCTGCAACAGGTCATCGATGCGCCGATGTTTCACAGCAACCACTTTCCTTCGTCGTTCTACCCCCGGGAATCCGCGCCGGGTGAGCTGGTGATCGAGGACCGGTTCGGTGCCGAGGTGATCGAGGGCCTGCGCACCCGGGGGCACCGGATCGTGGTGGCCGGTGGGTGGGAGCTGGGCAGGCTGAGTGCGGTGGCCAAGGAGGGCCCGTTGCTTCGGGCGGCGGCCAATTCCCGCGGTGCCCAGGGCTACGCGGTGGGTCGCTGAGCGCGCTACTTGACGGGTGAGCCGGACAGCAGGGTGTTGCGCACGACCGAGATCGTGACGAGGGTGTCTGGCGGCTGGGGGCTGCCCGCCCGCGGGGACTGGTCGGTGACCGTGTCGTTGGCCGCGGCGGTGCTCGTCACGTACTTGGTCACGACCTGGTAGCCCGCATCCTGGATCGCCTGGATCGCCTGTTGCGAGCGAAGACCGATCACCGACGGCACCGTCCCCGGCGCCGTGGACGATCGGGTCGGCGTCGCCGAGGTGGCCCCGGTGCTGCCGGTGGCCGTCGAGCTTGTGCCGGGCGTGGAACCCGGGCCGGCGGACGTACCGCTCGAGGTGCTGGCACTTCCCGAGGAGCCTGCGGAGCCGGTTGATCCAGCGGGGTTCGGCGCCGGACTGGGCGCCTTCTTGCTCCCACCGTTCAGGGCGACGGCGATGATCACTATCGCGGCCACCAGCACCGCGGCGGAAGCGGCGATCAGCAGCGCGCGGCGCCGGTTGCCCGGGCCGGTGGATGTTGGCGAATCTGACAAGAGCCCCCCTCGGTTCGTTCGAGGTTAACCCAGTGTCAGGATTTCGGCCCCGTCGTCGGTGATGTGCAGGGTGTGTTCCCACTGTGCGACCCACGACCCGTCCTTGGTCGCGATCGTCCACCCGTCGGACCACATGTCCCAGGCGTAGCCGCCCAGGGTGAGCATCGGCTCGACGGTGAAGGTCATGCCGGCCTCGATCAGCGTCGTGGCCCGCGGCTCGTCGTAGGGCCAGATCGTCGGCCTGGTGTGGAACGACGGGCCGACACCGTGTCCGGTGAAATCCCGGATCACGCCGTAGTCGAAGCGTTTGGCGTAGGACTCGATCACCCGTCCGATGACGCTCACCGGCCGGCCCGGCCGCGCCGCGCGGATACCGCGCATCATGGCCTCGTGCGTCCGCTCCGACAGCAGCCGTACCTGCTCGCTGGGAGTGCCGGCGAAGAACGTGGCGCAGGTGTCGCCGTGCACGCCGTCGACGAAGGCGGTCACATCGATCTTGACGACATCGCCGTCCTGCAACGGCCGGTCATCAGGGATGCCGTGACACACGATCTCGTTGACCGACGAGCACAGCGACTTCGGAAACCCCTTGTACTGCAGGGTGGACGGGTACGCGCCGTGATCGAGCAGGAACTCATGTCCCACCCGATCCAGCTCGTCGGTGGTGACTCCGGGCGCCACGTGCCGGCCGACCTCGTCGCGTGCCAGCGCCGCGATCCGGCCCGCGACCCGCATCTTCTCCACGATCTCCGGGGACTTGACCGGCTTGTCGTCGAAATCCCACGGCTGGCCGTCCTGCTTGGGCACGTAGTGCGGAGCGGTGATGCCCGGACGGACGGCCCGGAGGGGCGAGACGATGCCGGGCTGCATCGGCGCTCTGGTGCTGGTGGACATGCTCAGACCTCGATCACCATCGGCATCAACATCGGCCTGCGACGGTACTTGCGATCCACCCAGCGGCCGACCGCGCGCCGGATGATGTGGGCCAGGGCGTCACCGTCGCGCACCCCGTCCACGAGTGCCTTCTCGATCGTCTGCACCAACTCCACCCGGATCGGCTCCAGCGCCTCGGGATCGTCGGTGAACCCCCTGGCGGTCAGCTCCGGTCCATAGACGACCTTGCCGGCGTGCAGGTCGACAGCGATCAGGATCGAGACGAAGCCTTCGTCGCCGAGGATCTGCCGTTGCTTGATGACCTGGTCACCGATGTCACCGACCGCCAGACCGTCGACGTAGACATTGCCGATCTCGATCTGGCCGACCAGGTTGGCCTCGCCCGCGGACAGGTCCACCACGACACCGTTCTCGGCCAGCATGATCTGCGCATCGGTCATGCCGGTCGACCGGGCGATCGCGGCGTGCGCCCGCAGGTGCCGCCACTCGCCGTGTACCGGCATCAGGTTCTTCGGACGTACCGCATTGAGCAGGTAGCGCAGTTCGCCCGCCGGAGCATGGCCGGAGACGTGCACCAGCGCGGTCGACTTGTGCACCACGGTGGCACCCATCCGGGACAGCCCGTTGATCACGTTGAAGACCGAGTTCTCATTGCCCGGGATCAGCGAGGAGGCCAACAGGATCAGGTCGTCCGGCACGATCCGGATGGACGGGTGCTCGCGATTGGCCATCCGGGACAAGGCCGAGAGCGGTTCGCCCTGCGATCCGGTGCACACCAGCAGCACCCGTGAGGATGGCATCTGCTCGGCGTCCTTGAGGTCGACGAGGATGCCGTCGCGAACGTGCAGCAGGCCGAGGTCACGGGCGATCTGCATGTTGCGGACCATCGACCGGCCGACCAGCGCGACGTGCCGACCCGACTCGTGCGCGGCGTCGAGCACCTGCTGGACCCGGTGCACGTGCGAGGCGAAGCAGGCGACGATGATGCGCCCCTTCGCCTTGGTGATCACGTCGGCGACGACCTTGCCCACGTCCTTCTCGCTGGGGATGAATCCCGGCACCTCGGCGTTGGTGGAGTCTGAGAGCAGCATGTCCACGCCCTCGTCGCCCAGCCGTGAGAATCCGGGCAGGTCGGTGATCCGGCCGTCCAGCGGTGTCTGGTCCATCTTGAAGTCGCCGGTGTGCAGGATCGTCCCGCCGGGCGTCCGGACGGCAACCGCGAGGGCATCGGGAATGGAGTGGTTGACCGCGTAGAACTGCAGGTCCCAGCCGCCCACCGTGAGCCGCTCGCCCTCGCGCACGATGCGGATATCGGGCCGGATCCGGTGCTGCTCGAGCTTGGCGACGATCAGGGCGCTGGTGAGGCGGGACGCGATCAGTGGGATGTCGGGCCGCGACTTGAGCAGGTACGGCAGTGCGCCGATGTGGTCCTCGTGGCCGTGCGTGAGCACGATCGCGTCGATGTCGGCCAACCGCTGCTGGTAGGCGGACCAGTCCGGCAGGCCGAGGTCCACACCGGGGGCGTTGGTCTTGCCGAGCAGCATCCCGCAGTCGATGACCAGCAGCCGTGGCTTCTTGGAGGGGTTGCCGTCCGGGCCGAGCTGGCCGGGAAACCGGCACTCGAACATCGTCATGTTCCTGCCGACCTCGCTGATGCCGCCCAGAGCGACCACCCTGAGCACCTCTTTGTCGAGCTTCGGCGGTGTCCCAAGCGCCCGATTCGGCGTACTCATGCAGTGTTTCTCCCTTTAGCGTCGTGCCACTCGCAGCGAGCAACCTGAGCCAGATTATCCGGCACCGGCGCTAGCCTGAGCCGATGAGCGCTCCAGCGGCATCCAGTCAGGTTCTCGCACTCGACACTAGTCAGGTCAAGAATCTCGGAATCGTGGCGATAGTTGCCGTCCTGGTGATCGGCCTCGCGGTCTCGTACTTCGTCTCCAAGATCGTCACCAAGATCGTCACGATCGTGGTGGTGGTGATCGTCGGCTTCGCGCTCTACAACCAGCGGCAGAAGGTGGTGGACGCGCTCGACAAGAGCGCCAAGAAGTGTGACGTCACCTTCTTCGGCGTGCACGTCCAGCCCAGCGATCCGACCATCAGGCAGGCCTGCGCGGCGGTCGCCAAGCAGCAGGGCAAGTAGCCGCAGGCAGGTAGCCGCAGGATCCGGTAGTCGCAGGCAGTCCGTTATGCAGCGACCGGCGGCACCATGGCCCACCGGATCCCGCGCACGATGGTGCCGCCAGCCACCCGCACCACTGTCGCCTCTGCCACCGGCAGGTACGGCAGTCGAAGCGGCCAGCGCGCCCAGCGGGGCAGCAGGGCCACCGCGCTGGCTGCCAACACCCCGTACGGGCCGCGCGCGGCCAGCGGCAGGGGCGGCTGCAGCAACATGAACCGGGCCGCCTCGCGCGCCTCGGTGGTACCGCTCAGCTCGGCCCGATAGGCGTCGAACTGCTCGCGCAGTTGGGCCTCGGTACGCGGTGCATCAACCACCCCGAGCGCCTCGGCGACCCGGGCGGAGTCGGCGAGGTAGCCGTCGCGGCCGGCCTGATCCAGGGGGCTGGCGCCGTAGCGGCGGTGGGCCAGCAGGAAGCTGTCCACCTCGGCCAGATGGACCCACTTGAGCAGGTGCGGGTCATCGGCGGAGTACGGGCGTCCATCGGGCGCGGTGCCCCGGACCTGACGGTGGATCGAGCGGATCCGGCTGATCATCGCCTCCGCGTCCGCAGCGGTGCCGAAGGTGGTCGCCGCGAGAAAGTGGCTGGTCCGGGCGAGCCGGCCCCACGGGTCGCCGCGGTACCCCGAGTGACCGGCGACGCCTGCCATCGCCAGCGGGTGCAATGACTGCAGCAACAGCGCGCGCAGACCGCCGACGAACATCGAGGCGTCGGCATGCACTGCGCGGATCGGTCGGTCCTCGCCGAACCAGCGCGGGCCTTCGGCGTAGTGAATACGCTGCGCCCGTTCGGGACCCTCGTCGCCCGCGACCTTGTTGAACAGGTCCGCGCCGATCTTGGCCCGCACGGTGCGCACGCCGGGCAGTTCGTTCAGTCTCGCCATGCATTCAGTGTGCCTCGGCGATCGTGGTGGTGGTGATCGCGGCGGTGGCGGCCCCGAGTAAGTTCGCGATCGCCAGCACCCGATGCCGTTGCCAGGATGAGAAGTGAGTCAGCAGATGACCGACGCCGCCAAATCCCCGCTACGCCAGCGTCCCGCGTACTCAGCGTTGGCCGCTCACTACGAGTCGATCAGGTCCACCCACCTGCGCGAACTGTTCGCCGGCGACGCCGACCGCGGCACCCGCCTGACCTGCGAGTTCGAAGGCCTGTTCTTCGACTACTCCAAGCACCGGGTCACCGATGAAACGCTGGCGCTGCTGGTGGAACTGGCCGAGCAGAGTGGACTGGCCGACCGCATCGCGGCGATGTTCTCCGGCGAACACATCAACATCACCGAGGACCGGGCGGTGCTGCACGTGGCGCTGCGCGCGCCGCGGGATGCCCAGATCATCGTGGATGGTCGCGACGTGGTGCCTGATGTTCACGAGGTACTGGATCGGATGGGCGCGTTCGCCGACAAGGTCCGCTCCGGCCAGTGGACCGGCCACACCGGCGAGCGCATCACCGACGTGGTCAACATCGGGATCGGTGGCTCGGACCTCGGTCCGGTGATGGCCTATGAGGCGCTCAAGCACTACAGCCAGCGCGACCTGAACTTTCATTACGTGTCCAACGTCGACGGCACCGACTTCGCCGAGAAGACCCGGGCGCTGGACCCCGCGCGGACGCTGGTGATCGTCTCGTCCAAGACGTTCACCACCCTCGAGACCATGACCAATGCCACCACTGCGCGCGACTGGTTGCTGGCGAGCCTCGGCGACGAGTCCGCGGTGGCCAAGCACTTCGTGGCGGTGTCCACCAATGCGGAGAAGGTGGCCGCCTTCGGAATCGACACCGACAACATGTTCGGCTTCTGGGACTGGGTGGGCGGCCGGTACTCGATGGACTCGGCGATCGGGTTGTCCACCATGCTGGCGGTCGGCCCGGACGGCTTCGCCGAGCTGCTGGCCGGTTTCCACTCCATCGACGAGCATTTTCGGTCGGCGCCGTTGGCCCGCAACATCCCGGCGCTGATGGGCCTGTTGACCGTCTGGTACGTCGACTTCTTCGGTGCCCAGACCCAGGCGGTGCTGCCCTATGACCAGTACCTGAACCGGTTCCCGGCCTACCTGCAGCAACTGACCATGGAATCCAACGGAAAGTCGGTGTCGCTGGACGGCCATGAAGTGGACTACGCCACCGGCCCGGTCTACTGGGGTGAACCCGGCACCAACGGACAGCACTCGTTCTACCAGCTGATCCACCAGGGCACCCTGACCATCCCGGCCGACTTCATCGGGTTCCTGCACACCCTGAACCCGCTCGGCGAGCACCACGATTACCTGACCGCGAACGTGTTCGCCCAGACCGAGGCGTTGGCGTTCGGCAAGACCGCCCAGCAGGTCGCCGACGAAGGAGTGGCCGCCGAGCTCGTACCGTTCAAGGTGTTCGGCGGCAATCACCCGACATCGACCCTGCTCGTCGACACGCTCACGCCGTACACCCTGGGACAGCTGATCGCATTGTACGAGCACAGCGTCTTCACCCAGGGGGTCGTGTGGTCGCTGGACTCCTTCGACCAGTGGGGTGTCGAACTCGGAAAGGTGCTTGCGCAGCGGGTCATTCCCGAGCTGCAGTCCGACACCGCGCCGGAACTCGAGCACGACAGCTCGACGAACAATCTGATCAGGCGGTACCGGGCCGCTCAGGGACGGTGACCGGCGCGGGGACCAGTCGGCTGGGTGTGGCCGACGCCGGCGAACTGCTGACGCTGCAGCTCGCGGCCTGGGTGTCGGAGGCGCGCGAGGCCGACACCATCCACATCCCGCCGCTCTGGGACGGTCTGGCCGACGTGCGGGCTCAGCTGGCAGACCCGGCGACGACGGTCTGGGGGCACCGGGCGGGCGACTGGTCGCCACCGTGCGCACGTCGCCCCGACCGGTCGATGACCCCGCCGCCGGCACCGCGTTCCTGGCCAGGCTGGGTGTGGTGCCGGATCTGGCCAGGCAGGGTCTGGGCAGCATGATGTTGCAGTTGGCGGAGGCCCGGTTGCCGGCAACCGTCCGGCGCATCGAGTTGGTGACCGGCATCAAGAGCCTCGGCAATCACGCGTTCTACGCACGGCACGGTTACCTGCACTACGGGCGTGACGAGGCGGCCGGGATCGTGCTGCTGGCCAAGGACCGCTGAGCTGGCTCAGCTGTCGGTCGACGTCCGGCGGCCGCGCAGCAGGTGGATGATCGTGGGCAGCAGCGACAGCACGATGACCGCGATCAGGATCAGGTCGATCTTCGGCGCGATGGTGTCCCGCACGAACTTGATGTGCCCGAGCCAGTAGCCGAGCATCAGGACACCGTCGGTCCACACGATGCCGCCGATCACCGAGAACAGCACGTAGAGCGAGTACCGCATCTTCGAGACGCCCGCCATCACGGTGGCCACCGTGCGCACGATCGGCACGAATCTGGCGATCATGACGGTCACCGTGCCGTACCGGTCGAAGAAGTGCTGCGACCGGACGACGTACTCGGGCCGGAACAGTCGGGAGTTGGGGCGGTCGAACACCGACGGGCCAGCCTTGCGGCCGATCCAGTAACCGACGATGTTGCCGGCGATCGCGGCCACCGGCAGCGTGATCAGCAAGACCGGCAGGCCGGGCAGGTGCACCTTGGGATCGTTGATGGCCACCACCAGACCGGCGGAGAACAGCAGCGTGTCACCGGGTAGGAAGAAGCCGACCAGCAGGCCGCACTCGGCGAACATGATGATCAGCAGCCCGGTCAGGCCGTAGGTGCCCAGCAAATGGTCCGGTGAAATGGGGCTTGCCAGGTAGTGAGTGGCGAGGGTGGACGTCGTCATGGTGGCTCACTCTACGGAGCAATTGTGTGACTTCGATGCACAGCCGTGCGGGCAACCATTCACAGACTTCGTACAGCAGGCATCAAGGTTGCGGGCAGGCGCGACCCGCATTGTTGAGCCATGAACAGCAACGGACTACCCCGGACCTCACTCACCACTCGGATCAAGGTGGCCGTCGGCGGCGTCGTCGTCGCGGGTCTCGCCGGATTCGGCCTACTTGCCCAACAGGCTGCGTCTGCCACCCAGGCAGCCAGCACGAACACTTCAGGCACCACAACTTCAGGCACGACAACTTCAGGAACGACGTCGGCCGGCACCACTTCTTCCAGCGCCGCCAAGTCCACGTCGTCGACCGCCGCGAGCACGCCCAGCAGCTCCGCCACGGTCAGTAGCGGAAGCACCACCCAGCAGAGCACCGGCGGGACCCACGGATCATGAGAACCGCAACGAGCATCGACCTGCCGGCGCTGGCCAT
This sequence comes from Mycobacteriales bacterium, assembly GCA_038321605.1. Classification (GTDB taxonomy): domain Bacteria; phylum Actinomycetota; class Actinomycetes; order Mycobacteriales; family Jatrophihabitantaceae; genus Jatrophihabitans_A. The sequence goes on from JBBQFE010000011.1 coordinate 10,443, forward strand.
CACGTCCGGGACGGCCGGTTCGGTCACGGCCGATCCAGTGACAGCCGATCCAGTGACAGCCGGTCCTGTTTCTGCCGACCCCGGCACGGTCACCACCGCGACCTGGAGCGACTGGAGCTGCCTGATCCGGGTGGCCGTCACGGACCCCGCCGTGTTGACGGCGGCAGTGGCAGATGTCGAGTCGATGATGCGTCGGGTCGAACGGGCCGCCAGCAGGTTCCACGGCGAGTCCGAGCTGAGCTGGGCCAACGTCAACGCGGGTCGGCCGGTGGCGGTGTCACGCACCCTGGTCAATCTGATGACCACCGCGCTCGAGGAGGCCGACCGCTCCGGCGGAGCCGTTGATCCGACGGTCGGTCGGGATCTGGTCCGCAACGGCTACGACCGGGACATCACCCTGGTGGCGGACTCGGCGGAGCCGGTGGCGTCCGCACCGGCCGGTCGGCCGAGCTGGGGCGACGTCGGGCTGGACCGTACGGCGGGCCTGCTCACGGTGCCACCGGGCGCCACATTGGACCTGGGCTCGACCGCCAAGGCCCAGACGGCGGACTGGGCGGCGGCCGATCTGCACGACCGCTACGGCTGCGGTGTCCTCGTCGAGCTCGGGGGTGACCTCGCCGTCGCCGGCCGGGGGCGGGACTGGCAGGTGCTGGTTGCCGAGAAGGCGGGCCAGCGCGGTCAGCAGGTCACGCTCAGCGCCCCACTGGGGCTGGCGGGATTAGCCACCTCGAGCACCCAGATCCGTCGCTGGCAGCGAGCGCGAGCCGAGATCAATCACATCATCGACCCCGCCACCGGGGCCGCGGTCACGCCGCACTGGCGCACGGTCACCGTCGCCGCTGACAGCGCCACCCACGCCAACACCTGCAGCACTGCGGCGATCGTGCTCGGTGGCCGGGATCCGGAGTCCGCACTGAGCTGGCTGCGCGATCAGGGCGTCGCTGCCCGGCTGGTGGACCGTTTCGGCAGCATCGTCACGATCGGAGGCTGGCCATGCTGACCTGGTACCTCGCACGGGGAGCGGGCATCGCCGGCTTCGCCGCGCTGAGTGTGGCCACCGGACTCGGTGCCTTTCTGTCCAGTCGCCGCCCCGCCGGCCAACTCGTCGGAAGTCGGGCTCACTCCTCGGTGCGAAGCCGGACGATTCAGCGCCGGGTGTTGCTGCAGTACGTGCACCGCGCATCGGCACTCACCGGAATCACGTTGCTGGTCGCACACATCGGGCTGTTGCTGGCCGATTCCTACGCGAAGGTGGGATGGGTCGGGGCACTGGTGCCGTTCCAGTCCGGCTACCGGCCGTGGCAGGTCAGCGTCGGCGTCGTCGCGATGTACCTGATGGTGCTGGTCGCAGTGACCGGCATGATGCGGTCCCGGTTCGCCCGCTCGGAGCGGGCCAGCCGGCTGTGGCGCCGGATCCACCTTGCGTCCTATGTCGCCTGGGCGATGTCGGCCTGGCACTTCGTGGTCTCGGGCACCGACTCGGGTACCTGGTGGGCCGCCGCCGTGCTGATCGGCGGCAGCGCCATCGTCGGCGCCGGTGTCACTGCACGACTGCTGAATCCGTCGTCGCCGCAGTTGGTGGCACCGGCACGGCCGGGCCCCGAACGGCTCGCCGCCCCCGCTGAGCAACGCTCCCTGATTGGAGTCTGATCATGACCGTCCTGGCAGAACATCCCGGAACGCTGGTCACCCGAGGCCTCCGCCGCCCACCGGTCGTGCCGATCGGCTGGCTCGGTGAACCGAGGTTGCTGCGCGCGGTGGCCGAGGGCGACCTCATCGACCATCGGGCCCACCGGGCCGTACACGGACCACTGACTGACGTGAGCCTGGACAGCCTGCTGGCCCAGCTCGACGCGGTCTCGCTGACCGGCCGCGGAGGTGCGGCCTTTCCGATGGCGGTGAAGTTGCGATCGGTCCGGCAGGGCCGGCGCCCGATCATCGTGGTCAATGGTTGTGAGGGCGAGCCCAGCAGCTCCAAGGACACCGTGCTGCTCAGCCGCACCCCGCACCTGGTGCTGGACGGTGCCGCGCTGACAGCCGGTGCGCTGGGTGCCCGCAAGGTGCTGGTGGCGGTGACCGCCGACGGGGTCGAAGGCGTGCTCCGAGCCGCCATCGCTTCTCGTCCCGACGCAAGGCTGTTCAGGGTGCACCGGTTCGCCGAGCGGTTCGTCACCGGCGAGGCCCGCGCGCTCATCGCCGGCCTCAACGGCGGCACACCGGTGCCCCCGGGACGTCGCCAGCTACCCACCGAGCGCGGCGTGAACGGCGCGCCGACGGTGCTGTCCAACGCCGAGACGTACGCGCAGCTCGCCATGCTGGTCGGGCTGGGACCGGACCGGTTCGCCGCGGTCGGGACACCCGATGAGCCGGGCACCACCCTGATCACGGTGACCGGTGCGGTCCGACGGCCCGGGGTGTTGGAGATTCCGTACGGCCTGCCCCTCGGCGAGGTCGCCGCGGCGACCGGTGCCGGTAGCGGGCAGCGGGTGGTCATCGGCGGCTATCACGGGACGTGGCTCGCTGCCGACGCCCGGATGCCGTTGTCCAAGGCGGGGTTGGTGGCGGCCGGCGGCACGTTCGGTGCCGGTGCCGTGATGTTCCTGGGCGAGCACACCTGCGAGCTGGCCGAGCTGGCCCGGATCACCGATTGGCTGGCCGGCCAGTCGGCCAAGAACTGCGGGCCGTGTGCCTTCGGCCTGCCGGCTCTCGCAGCCGAGGTGCACGCCCTGGCGGTCGGCCACGCCGACACCGCGACCGTCGACCGACACGCCAGGATGGTGACCGGCCGTGGTGCCTGCGCGCACCCGGACGGTGCCGCCCGTTTCATCCTCAGCGGGCTGCGGGCGCTGCGCCACGAGATCCTGGTGCACCGCGACTTCGGTGGCTGCGGTCGCCCGGACCTGCACCAGCTACCGCTGTCACGCGAGCTGGCCTTCACCGCGAAAGAGGTCCGGTCATGACCGCGACCACCGCTCGTCCGGCGCTGCTGATCGACTGGACCCGCTGCGACGGTCATGGCCTGTGTTCGGCGTTACTCCCGGACGCCATCGCATTGGACGACTGGGGGTACCCGGTGATCGATCAGGAGCGGGTCGCCGCACAGAAGCCCGGCGAGGTGGCTCGCACGGTGTCGGTCTGCCCGGCACTGGCGCTCCGGTTGCCCAGCTGAACGGCCCGGATTGCTTGCCTGCACCCTGCCGGTGGCGTCTCATCCACTCGATCTGCGAGACGGTGGCGCTGCCGATACGGTGAGCTGCATGACCGACGACAAGGACTGGACGTGGGTGCTGCAGCGGCAGTGTCCGGAGTGCGACTTCAACGCGTCCGCCACCACGGGCACCGAGGTACCGGCGCTGGTCCGGGATGCGGTGCGCCGCTGGGTCGCCGCGCTGGCGCGCCCGGACGTGCACCGTCGGCCCGCTCCTGAGGTCTGGTCGACCCTGGAGTACGGCTGCCACGTCCGCGACGTGTTTCTACGCTTCGACGGCCGGACCTCGCTGATGCTGGAGTCCGATGATCCGCTGTTCGAGAACTGGGACCAGGACGCCACCGCCGTCGCCGACCGCTACGCCGAGCAGGATCCGGTGCTGGTCTCAGGCGCGTTGGCCGCGGCCGGTGAGCAGATCGCCGCACGCTACGACGGCGTCCGGGACGGCCAGTGGCAGCGCAGCGGGCGCCGGTCCAACGGCGACGTGTTCACCGTCGATTCGCTGGCGCGCTACTTCGCTCACGACATCGTTCATCACCTGCACGACGTCGGGGCCTGACGGCAGTTGACGTGCTGTTAGCCCGCCGCGTACTGGGCGAGGAGTTCCCGTTCCCGGGCCGGATCCAGGCCGGGGGTGCGCGGTGCCGGCTGCCACCCGCCGGGCACCGAACCCATCCAGTCCCAGGTTTCTGCGAGGGTGTCGAGCACCGGGCGGCAGGCGAGACCGGCGGCCTCGGCGGCCGCGCTGTGATGGGCGAACAGCCCGGGTGACTCGGCCGCCGGGAGCCAGAGCGGCAGCTCCGTCCACGGCTCGACCTTGCCGGCAAGGAACTCGTCCGGCACCCAGACGAACTCCGCGTCCGACCCGGTCACCCGGCGCGCCTCGGCCAGGAACTGCTCACGGTTGATCTGGTTCGCCGGGGCCGTGGTCTCGAACGTTCCCACCGGCCGGAGCAGGGCGAAGGCGGCGAGGTCGCGGGCATCTATCAGGCGCAACACATCCGACTTCTGGCCCGGTGCCAGCACCTGCCCGCCGCGTCCGACCCGGTCCAGCCACCAGGGCAACCGCCCGATGCCGTCGTATGGGCCGACGATGCAGCCTGCCCGAAAGATGGAGCTGCGGTGTTCGCCGAACGCGCGGAGCACGGCCCGTTCGGCACCGACCTTGCGCCAGCCGTAGGGTCCGGCCTCGGTCAGATCGTCCGGAACCTGCTCGCCGACCGCGTCCGGGTCGCCGTCGTACACCCCGCCGGCGCGGTAGTCGGCCAGCTCGGGCCAGCCGGGATAGGCATTGATGGACGATACGAAGGCGTAGTGCCCGGTGGTCGGTTCCAGCAGCGCCGCTGCGGCGTTGACCTGATCGGGAAAGTAGCCGGTGTCGAACACCAGGTCGAAGTGCCTGCCCGCCAGTTGGGCCAGGTCGTCGGGATCGTTGCGATCCCCGATCAGGGCATGGGCACCGGGCACCGGGGTGCCGGTCAGGCCCCGGCTGAACGTTGTGACCGTGTGCCCGCGCTGGAGTGAAATTTCCACCATCGCCCGGGACAGAAAGACGGTTCCACCGATCACCAGAATGTCCATGGCTCCACCTGAGCACCGATGGCCGAGGACGGCAACCGTTGTTCGCTCTCGGCCAGATCATCGACCGCCGATCGCGGCGCCGGTCCAGCGGATCTGATGCCAGCGGTTCCCGTTCGGCCTGACAGTGAAATACTGCCGGGCATACCGGTCGGGTCCTGTGACCGGCCGCCCCGGAGGACCCCGAAACCACGGAGACGACTCATGCCGATCGCAACGCCCGAGATCTACAACGAGATGCTGGACAAGGCGAAGGCGGGCGGCTTCGCGTATCCGGCCATCAACTGCACCTCCTCGGAGACGATCAACGCCGCGCTGAAGGGATTTGCCGAGGCGGGCAGCGACGGCATCATCCAGTTCTCCACCGGCGGCGCCGAATTCGGCTCGGGCACCGCGGTCAAGGACATGGTCACCGGCGCGGTCGGGTTGGCGGAGTTCGCGCACGTGGTGGCCGCCAAGTACTCGATCAACGTGGCCCTGCACACCGACCACTGTCCCAAGGACAAGCTGGACAGCTACGTCCGTCCACTGCTCGCGATCTCACAGCAGCGGGTGGACGCCGGCGAGCTGCCGCTGTTCCAGTCCCACATGTGGGACGGCTCGGCGGTACCGCTCGGCGAGAACCTCGAGATCGCCGCTGAGTTGCTCACGCTGGCGCACCGGGCACGGATCGTGCTCGAGCTGGAGGTCGGTGTCGTCGGTGGCGAGGAGGACGGGGTCGCCAACGCCGTCAACGACAAGCTCTACACGACCGGCGATGATTACTTGGCCACCCTCGACGCGCTCGGCTCCGGCGAGAAGGGGCGCTACCTGTTGGCGGCCACCTTCGGCAACGTGCACGGTGTCTACAAGCCGGGCAACGTGAAGTTGCGTCCCGACATCCTCAAGGAGGGCCAGGAGGTGGCCGCCGCCCAGCTGGGGCTGGCTGCCGGTAGCAAGCCGTTCGACCTCGTGTTCCATGGCGGATCGGGTTCGTCGCTGGAGGAGATCCGCGAGGCGGTGTCCTACGGAGTGGTGAAGATGAACGTCGACACCGACACCCAGTACGCGTTCACCCGTCCGATCGTCAGCCACATGTTCCTGAACTACGACGGGGTGCTGAAGATCGATGGGGACGTGGGCAACAAGAAGTTCTACGACCCGCGGACGTACCTCAAGGCAGCGGAGTCCGGTATGGCCGCGCGCGTCGTCGAGGCCTGCGAGAACCTGCTTTCTGCCGGGACCTCCGGCAAGTAGCGTGCCGCCGTTGCTGTTCCCGTTGCTGTTCCCGTTGGCCCTTTCACACCCGACGCCCGACCTGGAGATCTGATGGATCTGCTCGCCCCTCCGACCAAGTTGCCCGTGGACCCCGCCACCGCCCTGCTCGCCTCGGGGGTGGATCCGGCACAGGTGGCGGCCGACCACCCGACCTCGTCGGCGGCCTGGGCCGCTCTGGCCGAGCAGGCACTCGCCGACGGCGCGACGGTGCAGGGCTATGCCTACGCACGGACGGGGTACCACCGTGGCCTGGATTCGCTGCGCAAGGCTGGCTGGCGCGGCAC
>JBBQFE010000012.1:0-16706 GCA_038321605.1 Mycobacteriales bacterium
CGCGTCGGTGGTGGCCGAAGCGCTTTTTGTCCAGAGATTCCGGTGGATGATGTCGTCATCCTCGGCGTGATTGTTCGCTGCCGCCCGAAGCATTTGGCAATTCGTGTGATGCGTCGCTGCAGCCACGGACTCGACCCGAAGGGGTCGGGTCAGGGCCGGTGGGAGCTACCGGCGCGATGCGTAGTCCCGGTGCTCAGGCTGCTGGTGGGGCCAGGGTGCAGCAGCGCAGCGTCGCTGTCGGGATCGGCGGCGGCGGTGTCCGGGTCGGGGCCAGTCCCGGGGCCGGGCTGCTCCGCCCGACCGGCCCGGGCTCGGTGCCGCCGCGGCCGACCAGCCCGCCACCAGGACCGCCGCGACGTCCACCTCCGCGAGCCGGGCAGTCGGCACGGCGGCGCCGAGCCCGGGCCGGTCAGGCTGAGCAGCCCGTCCCACGGACTGGCCGCGCTACTGGCCGGCTACCCACTCGGCCCCGACCAGCAGGCCACCGTCACCAGCGCCTACCGGGTGATCGCCCACCACCACGCGCGCTTCATCACCACCGTCGCCGCGGCGATGCTGCCCGACCTGCGCGCCGCCGCCGGCGACGGGCGGCGGATCGTGTTCCTGGGCCGCGACGGGCACGCCTACGCCGTCGCCACCCGCGCCCTGGACCCCGCCTTCTTCCACGCCCATTGCAGCAAGGTCGTCGTGTCCCAGGTACTGGTCGACGCCGCACTGCAGGACCGCGAACGCGCCGGCGCCCGCTTCCCCACCGTGGAGGCGCGGGATGCGGGGCAACCCCGACAACCACCGCGCTGCCGCGGCCCGCAAGAGCGCCGCCGCGCAGGACCGCGCCGAGCACGGCCTGCGTGAGATGGTCCGCCGCGGTGAACCGATCACCTTCCGCGGCCTGGCCCAGACAGCCGGGGTCTCGCTGGACTTCCTCTACCGCCACACCGAGCTGCGTGGACGGATCGAGCAACTGCGCGGGCAGCGACGAGCTCGACCGGCACCGCTCGATCGCGGCGGCCCGGACGAACCCCGCAGCGTCGTTCGCACCCTGACCGCTCAACTGGTCGAGCTCAAGGCCCGCCACCGCGACGAGGTGCAGTCCTTGCGGCGAGCGTTGGAAGTCGCCCACGGGAGAACCTCGAGCTGCGCCGCCGGTTGGGCGCCCGATCCCAGGGCTCTTGATCCCTCCACCGCCGAAGTTCGTGCCTGGGCCCGCACCGCCGGCATTCCCACCCGACCGCGGACGCCTGCGCCCACAGATATGGCAGCAGTGGAGGGAAGCGCAGACCCCGTGAACACCGTCTCTTACAGACGCGACCGTAAACGATCTACCAGCGAAAATGCCCTATTTCATGATCGGATCCCCAGATACGTTGTGGAACACCGTCTACCTCGCCGCCGCGCTCGCCCGGCTGCGTGACGTGGGCTATCCGGTGCGCGACGAGGACGTCGTGCGGCTCTCGCCCTACATGCGCCGACACCTCAACGTGCACGGGCACTACTCGTTCCAGCTGCCCGACCTCGCCGGGACCCGCCGCGCACTGCGCGACCCCGATGCCGGCGACGACGAAGAGCGCTGACAGCTGCCGCTCTACCGACGCTGAGTTGCGGACTTCTCGCCGCGTTGCGTCTGACGTTCCAGCAGCATGAGGTGGTGCACCAGCTGCTCCATGCTGGTGCAGGCCTCCGCGGCGAGCTGCTGAGTCGTCGGGTCGTCCACCGCCGCGGCGGTGCCGCTGAGCTTGTCGGCGCGCCGCGACAGCGAACGCGCTTCACGCAGCACCGCCGTGACCGCCTTCGCCGAAGGAGGCCCAGGCCGGTCCACATCGTCATCGCCCATGCTGCTGATTGTGCTGGGCACCACAAGGCGCCCCTGCGGCCAGCCAGCGGGTGCCCTTCTTCCGATACGTCCCGGCCTGCGCGGCAGCGTCGGTGATGAACTCACCGCGAGCCATGCCCGCCCAGAACGTCTGCACGATCTCCGGGATCATCCGATCCGAGAACGTCGTCCACTCACACCTCTCCTTGCAGTCCACCGATGAAGATCATCCGATGGTCCACTGTGCACTCGCCTGCTCCTCTGGCTCCCATTCTCACCGTCGTCGAGGACTGGTGATCTCCGCCGCCAGCCTCGCCCGAACCTGTTGCGACCACCGCGAGAACCCAAGGAACCTCCTCCGGCACTACCGCCGGCCAGCCACCCGCCGCCATGAACAGCAGCTCGGAGAGTGCCGTAAGGGTGGTTCGGTGAACAGTTCCGGTGACGGGGGGCTAACCGGCACACTGTGCCGGTGACACTCACGATCGGGTACATCTGCGGGTCTCTCCCGGCGAACAACCCAGCCCCGCCCGGGCCGCAACCCGCTCCGCAACCCTCACCAACCCCGAGCGCTTCGAGACCCGCCCTCGGTGGGGCATAGTCAGGGTCGTGATCGTGGAGCTGCTGGTGGTGCTCGATTGCCCGAACGAGGGCCCGGCCCGTGAAGTGCTGCGGGAGGCCGCCGGTCTCGCCGGGCTGGGCGAGGTGCCGGTGACCGTGACGGTGATCGGCTCGGACCAAGAGGCGCGAAGCCGCGGCTTCATCGGGTCCCCGACCTTCCTGATCGACGCGGTCGACCCGTTCGCCGTTCCCGGTGCGCCGACCGGCGTGACATGCCGGGTCTACGCGACCCCGCACGGTCCGGCAGGTGTGCCACCGATAGCGGCCCTACGGGACGCGCTGCTCAGGGCGTGAACCGGCCGATCCACCGGAGACCACGTCCGACGTAGCGGTGCTGGTGCCAGCCACGGCGAACCACGGCCTTGCGGAGCCGGCGGAACCGGTCCCGAGCACTGACAGCGAGCCCGGTCCGGGTCTGGTCCTCGATCTCCCAGGCCCACTTGCTCAGCGAGTGCGCGCACCGCACACAGACGGCAACCTCGGAGTGATTACCCAGGTGCACGAGCTTGGCCAGGTCCTCGGTCGTGCCGCAGCACCAGCACTGTGCCGGCCCGATGGGCCGTTCGTCGTCCACGGCCGTGGTTGCCGCCATTGCGCCACGCTCCTGACGAGGGACCCCAGCGAGGATCGCGGGTGGTCCCGGGATGAAGTATCCGCCGTCAGGTGCCCGCCTGGGTTCCCGCCTGGCAGGGCTGTCAGTCGGCCCGCCGGTCCTCTCAGGTGCCGGTAGGCAGATCACAGCCGTGACACGCCAGCGGTCCAGTCCTGGGATCCGGTCAGCGGACCTGGCGTAGTGCTCGTTGGACCGCGCGGTTCCGCCTCTGTTTAGCAAGCACCAGGTGATCGACCAGGTGCTTGAGCGTGCCCTGGGCAGCGGCGGCCAGCTGGTGGGCGTCGGCGTCATCGGCGGCCAGGGCGGCGGCGGTGAGCTTCTCCACCCGCCGTAGTGCCGAGCGTGCCTCGCGCAGCAGCGCCTCGGTGACCTTCGCCGCGTGCGTGGCGTCCGCGAGATCATCGCTGTTCACCGCGCCACTGTGCCCGCAGGCGCGGCCAGCGCGATAGCAGCGGAGCGCTCGATCGCCCGGTACACCCGTGGAGCTGGCCACGGAGAACAACTCGGCCAGCTCGGAGCTGGTGCGCTCCCCCGCCACCGCATGCAGCGCGACCAGATGCTCCTCCTGGCGCGGGCTGAGCTTGTGGGTCCCACTGCGGGAGGGGCGGTGGCACTGTCCTCATCGCTGCAGCGAGCCATCAGATCGCACGTAGGCCCTGCGTCCGGAACAGGGTGTTGCGGTCGGGCTCGGAGAATCCGGCGATGCTGGCGACCTCGGGGGCGCTGAGCCCTCGGATGCTGAGTTCTTGGGCGATCGCTTCGGCGAGGGCGGGCTGTTCTTGGGCGATGTCGTGGCTGCCGGGTTCGTGGGATCGCCACCCTTTCGCGCTGAACATCTTGTACATGCTGGTGCGCTGGGTGGGGCTGAGCAGGCCCAGGTGGTAGGCGCGCTCGACGAGGGCCTGCATGGACACGCCGTACTCCCGCTTGAGATCGAGCAGCCGCCCGATCTTGAGGTTGCGCAGCGCGGGGCGGATCACCTCGGCCGGCATCAGGAACTCGCCGGCGAACGCGGTGGCCTGGGCTTCGACGTCATCGACCGACAGCGCATCGGCGTGCAGCACGAGGTGGCCGAGCTCGTGGGCGAGGGTCAGCCGGACCCGGTCGGGTGGGGCGGTGTTGTTGAACAGGATGACGGGGTGCTCACCGACCCACTGCGACAGTCCGTCGACGCGACTGGTGGCGAAGTCCTCGCCGATCAGCAGGCAGCCCGCGGATTCGAGCCACTGGGCCAGGCGCCGCACCGGGCCGGCGGGCATCCGCCACTGGGATCGGACGAACCGCGCGGCGTGGTCGGGGGTGACGTCGAGCAGGTCGAGGGTCGGGATGTGCTGCTCCGCGCGCAGTGACACCTCCTCGAACAGGTGTCGGGCGTGCCAGCGGTACATGTTGAGCCGTGCCTCGAGCTGGCGCCAGGTTCCTGGTGGCGCGGTCGCCCGGCGCCGCATGTGTGCGTCCATGGCCATCCCGGCCCGTGCTCGCCCGGCCTGGGTCAGGAACGCGACCGTCACCCCCAGAACGTCCGCGAGCGCGGCGAGGACCTCGGGCTCGGGTTGGCGGAGATCGTTCTCGTAGCGCGACAGCGCAGCTTGGGTGATGCCGGCCTGGTCGGCCAGTGCGGCTTGGGTGAGCCCGTGGGATCGGCGGGCGGTTTCCAGGACCTCGCCGAGCTCGGTCACCGGTCCTGGGTCCCGTCGTCGCGCTGTTCGCGCGCGGCGTCACCCGGCCGTTCGATCCGGGGTGGCCGGGGCCCGGTGGACGGCAGGATCGGTGTCGTTGTCGCGGTCACGCCACCGGTGGGCTCGTCCAGCTCGTGCTTCCAGATGACCTTGTCGTGACCGTCGCGCAGCGAGATCACCGCGGCGCCGATCTCGCGCAGCTCCGGGTCCCAGCCGTAGCCGGCGATCAGCCGGATCTCTTCCAGGCCGTCCAGGGTCGCGGGTTCCTGCTCGAGGAAATCCAACGCGCCCTGGGTGAGGAAGGTGGCGATCGCGCCGTCGATGTCGTGCTTCTTCACCCGCAACCGGTAACGGGTGCCGACGTAGAGCTCCCGGGTCGGGGGACGGTCGACGAACGACACCTCGCGGACTCCGTCGAAGATCGCCACCGCATGCGCCCACGCCCGGTCATGACACCAGTTGAGCAACCCGCGATCGGTGGAGTCGGCCACCCACCCGGGGAAGGTCTGCCGGTAGAGGGCCAGGTCGGCCCGAGTTCGTGCCACCATGATCGCCAGACCCTCGGCGACTTTGCCGCCGAGGTCGTCGATCACCTGCTCCGCTGACAGATAGCCGGATTTCATACCAGTATTTATACCAGACGTCGGGTGGTGAGACGTCTGCATGGAGCGGCCCCGCCGTGAGAAGCCGATCCCCTGCCTTGTTTCACGGAGGGTGACGGCACCGCCGGCGCTGGGCTCAGCCCAGCACAGCCGCTGCCCCGATACCGGCGGCGATCGCCGCGATCGCCGTGAGTACTGCTGCGGCCGGTGACCAGAAGCATCCCTGACTGCTCACGGCCACCACCTCCTCGTTCTCATTGATCTCTGTAGCGGCTCCACGGTGGGAGATCAGGAGTTCGAGATAGGTACAGATGAGCGTGATCGCGCAGGGCACAGCGGCTGCGTGGAACCCGTGTCAAGGGCCAGTAGGAACTGGCTCTGGCGCACATTGCGTGATCGGCCAGTGTTCAGGCGAGGAGGACTCGCTTGCGGAGCAGGTCAAAGTTGGCCCGACCGAACATCTGGCGCTTGATCATCTTGATGCGGTTGACCGTTCCTTCGACCGGGCCGGAGCTGTAGGGCAGGGTCAACCCGGCTGTGACGGCGTCGAGATCCCGGTCCAGACCGGTGGCGAACGAACGCAGGGCTGGAGCGCCGGCGGTGTCGACCCGCCGCATCCAGTCGCGGAGCTCGTGGCCGCGGCGCTGGGTCAGGATCTGGGCGAACTCGCTGACCAGGTCACGGGTGGCACGCAGCGCGGGGCTGCGGTCCAGGACCGCGTCGCGGGCCGTGCGTTCGTTATCGGTGAGGCTGTCGGGATGGCGGGTGAGCCACCCGGTCACCTCCCGCGTGGTCGGCGGTGCCGGTGGCCGGGTCGTGGTCCCCTGCCCGGCGCGCAGCGGCTGCAGGTAGCGGCGCACGGTCTTGGCGCTGCCGCGGTAGCCCAGGGCGGTGATCTCGGCGGTGAGCGCGACGGCGTCGGTGGTGCCGGCGGCCCATCGCTGCCGCAGGTGCTCGGTGTAGTCGTCGAGGATGCTGGAGCGGGTGGGGTGTGCGGCGTGGAGCTCGGCCGCCGATGCGGCGCGGGCGAAGCGCCGCACGGTCTTGCGGTCCAGGCCAAGTGTCTGGCTGATCGCCGACGATGTTGCCCCGGCGGCGAGAAGGTCGTGTATCGCGGCGAAGCGCTCGCGGGTTCGCGCCGCGAGCTGGGTCGGGCCGGCCGGGCAGACCGGTTCCTCGTCGGCACCGTCCCCGGTGCCGTCGTCGTCGAGGGCGGCCACGGTGTCGCAGATCGTGTCGATGGCGCAGATCGTGTCGGTGTCGCAGGTCGTATCAGGGCTGGGCGCGGGTGCGCGGAGGTCGGCGTGATGCTGGCGGACGACCTTCTCGACGGCCTCGGCGAGGTTGTGCCACAGGTGCCAGCGGTCGGCGACCTGCACCGCGTCCGGTGCGCCGACGCGGATGCCCTCGGCGTATGCACCAGCGCGGTCGCGGCACACGACCTGCACGCCCGGGTGCGCACGGAACCAAGCCGCGAGGGTGTCGGAGGTCCGATCCTGGAGCAGGTCCAGGGGTCGGTGGGTGAGGATGTCGATGACGACCGTGCCGTAGACGTGTCCCCGGCGCAGCGCGAAGTCATCGACCCCCACAACCTGCGGGGTGCCGACGAGCGGGTCGGGCAGGGCCCGGACCAGTCGTAGCATGCTGTCGCGGCTCACGACCATGCCGAGCTTGTCGGCGAGGCGGGCACCGGCGCGGCCGGCCAGCGCAAGCGCGATCGCCTCCAACGCCCCCTTCAGCACGCCGGTCCGTCGGGCCCGTGGCGTCGTCAGCCCGGGAACCTGCTCGGCGAACGTCTTGGCCGGGCAGCCGTCGTTGTCGCAGAAGAACCGACGGACCTGCAGCACCACCTCGACCGGGCGTCCGCTGATCGGCGCATCGGCAAGGTGACGGCGGTACGTGCTGTGCATCCGGGCGGCGAGTTGCCCACATCGAGTGCAGTCCACGGCGCTGGCCCGAACCCGGGCCGCCAGCCGCACCCCACTGGCCCGGCGCCGGACATCGTCGATGACGACGCCGTCGAGGTGCGGCAACAACCGAGCGACAAGATCACATGGCCGACGATCATCCAGCCTCAGTCACTCCATGATCAGGTGACGCGCCGGGCTGTGATCACGCAATGTGCGCCAGAGCCTAGGAACTGCCCGGAGACGGTCATGAGAATTACGTGATCGCCAACCCCTCATCCCGGGGGAATTTCATGATCGCCGACACGTGCCCTACGACGTGCTGGCCTGGACCGCGGAGTGGTACTTCCGCCCCGACATCCTGGCCGCGGCGAACACCGCGGTGGTCAATTGCCACCACCAGCGTGGCGCACGCCGCCAGCGCCAGTACGACCACCAACGGGTGCCGCCTTCTCCGCGCTGCCGCAGTTCAGGAACCTTCGACAGCCTTGCTACCAGCTCAGGGAACCCGGAGGCTATTTCTTAGTGGCATGAGGGTCAGCTCGGCGGCGATGCCCAGAATGGCCGCGGCGCGGTCGAGGAGGCCCCGACGGGGACGGTCCTCGGTGAGCATGTCGACCGCGGCCGCCGCCCACACGAGGCCCTTGTTGGTGGCGGTGAGCCACGCGCCGGAGTCGCCGTCGTGCTGGTCGCGGTCGGAGAAGACGAGTGGGTCGTGGGACACGACGTAGGACTGCTGCAGGTTGGTGCTCGGGTGCACTGTGTCGCACAGGATCTTGAAGTCCAGATACAGCACGGGCCCGTAGGTGAATATCTCGCAGCGCTGGCGGAAATTCGCGCCCGCGCTGCTACGGGGCAGCTCAATGTCCTTGTGCTCGGTGAGCATCGCGATCAGCTCGTCGGCACCGCGTGGCTCGATCTGCTCGGCCGCGATGAGGGCCTCCGCCATCTTCCTGTCATCGCTCTTTTTCTCAGCCGCAGCCGCCCACTGTGCGTCGTCGCCGAGTTGGGCGAGCCAGTGGGCGGTGACGGCGAGCTCAAACACTGAGCGCACAGTAGGTGTGGTCTCGACGTCGAATCCCGCGTCGATCAGGGCGGCAACGGCGCGGCCGAGGCGGTAGCTGTGCGCAGCCAGGCCGTGCACAGCCTCGATCGTCTGGCCCGACATCGTGTGGCCGCGACGCAGTCGTTCGCGTGGGGGTGGTCGGTCCCAGGCGGCGAGCAGTTCGGTGAGCAGGGCGCGCAGCTGCGGGGTGGTCGGGCCGGGGCCACCTGGTGTTGGGGGTTCGTGCTCGGCCACGGCGTGCACCCTAGGGGGCACCGGTCCGTCGGGTCGCAGGTCAGGTTTCCCCGGCGGGTCGTCGGCGGGCAGCTAGGGTCGCCACGCCGAGCTCGCGGCCCGCCTCGGCGAACCGGACCGCCCCGTACATGCCGTCGTGATCGGTCAGCGCGACCGCGTCCAGGCCCAGGCGCGCGGCCTGCTCGACCAGTTCCTCCGGGTCGCTCGCGCCGTCGAGGAAGCTGAAGTTCGAGTGGCAGTGCAGCTCCGCGTACGGAACCCGGCCCACGACCTGCTGCGGTAGCTCAGGCGGCTGGTAGGGAGAGCGAGACTTTTCGGGGGAGGAGGCTGGCTTCGTGCTCCTGGACGATCCCGGCTGGCTGTCCATCTGGGGTAGACCCCAACCGCACGTCAGGGGTCACGCCGCGAGCGCCTTAACCGTGGTGTCCGGTGCTCGGGTGAAGTGGGGGTACCAGCGGTGGAAGTCGTCGGCGAGTTGGTCGTTGAGGACCCGGGTGCGGATCTGAACGAGCAGGTGGGCACCGCGTGGGGTCCAGCGCATCTGCTGCTTCTTGACCATGCGTTTGCTGATCACCTGGTTCACCGCCGACTCGGTGAACGCGGTGGAGATGGCCTCGCCGGCACGACGGCGTTCACCGTAGTTCGGGATCCGTTCGGCGTTCGCACGGATGTAGGAGTCGAACTCGCGGGCCGCGGTGAGCAGCTTGCTCGGCTCGTCGCCGGGCTGCAGCGTCTCCAGGTTGATGATGATGTCCTCGATGGTCTGCAGGGCGCGGAAGACGTTGCCGTGCCAGAGGAACCACTTCATCCGGGCAAGGTCATCACGCACCTCGGCGATGAGCTTGGTGGCTACGTCGGCGGTGAGCTCGATCTCCGGGTCCGGCGGTGGTGGTTGCAGAGACTTGGCCATGTTGGTCATGACGGTGATCCGCATGGTGATGTGGAACCAGTCGAGCAGGTGCTCAGCCTGCGGGTTGAGGTAGCAGGGCAGATCCCGGATGTCCTCGCCGCCGTCGGTGAGGAAGGTGACCTGCTGGTTGGCCGCCATGCCCTGGGCTTGGAGCACCTCGAACAGTCGGCGTTTCGGCTTGGTGTCGTAGGTCTGCACGTACCCGAAGCAACTGGGCCGCCCCTGGGCGGGCATGGCCTTGCCGGCGATCACCTCGAACCAGCCGTCGCGCCGGGAGCGCTGCGCGGTGGAGTGGACGTAGCCCCCGTCGAGCCCGACGACCAGCGGCAGGTCCGGGCGCGGTAGCTCCTCGCGGTCGCGCTGGCAGGTGTCGATGAAGCTGAACTGCTCATCACCGAGCTCGTCCTCCAGCCGCTGGGCCACCGCCTGGGTCTGGCGGCGCACCACCGTAGGGTGCAGGCGCCGGCCCAGCGGCAGCAGCTCGCCCAACAGCTCGGCGGTGATGCCGTAGGAGACCAGCGCGGCGAACCGGGCCTGCAGGTAGGCCAGCTCCGGGGTGGTCCGATCGGGCAACACCGCGGCCAGCGGTTGGAAGGTTCTGCTGGGCTGCTCGTGGCAGTGGCAGTGCCACCAGCGGGGGCTGGGCAGGCGCAACACACCGAACAGGCTGCGCACCACGATCGTGCGGGTGTCCTTGTGCCGGCGCGGGTACCCACACTCCGGGCAGGCGGTCTGGGCTGCGACCGCGGTCTGAACCTGGTGGGCGACCATCGTGTCCTGCACCGCGACCAGCAGATCCTGGGCTTCGGCCAGCCGCAGCCCCAGGGTGTCAGGGGTCAGCGCGTCGCGGTCGAGAGCGAACACCTCCCGGACCACCGCCGGGCCCGCGGCGTCATCGTCGGGGTGCACGATCACCTGCACGCTGACCTTCATGCCCTGCTCTCCTTCGTGGCGGCCGCGGTGGCGGCGGTCAGGGCCGTGTTGCAGGCGCGGCGGTCGAACCGCTCCAGCCCCAACAGCGCCGTCAGGGCGGCGAGCTCGTCAAGGTCCTCGCCGAGCACGACGCCGACGATGTCGTCCCCGTCGGCGTCGAGCAGCCGACCCACGATCTGTGCGGCCCGCACGGTCGCGGCGAACACCAGATGGGGTTGGGTCTGTTCGGCGAACGCCCAGGGTCCGTCCCACTCCTCGGGTGGGCCGGCCCGGCGCCCGCCGACACAGCGCGGGTAGACCCGCCGTGGTTCGCGCGGCGCGATCTGCTCCACGCGCAGCTCGACCCGCCAGCCGGCGGTGAAGTTGTCGTCGTAGGAGAACCGCTCACCCAGCCGTAGCCCCAGATCGCCGAGCCGCACGCCGCGGGCGTTGTGGCGCAAGCCCGGGCCCCCGACGCAGGAGATCCCGTACTCGGTGCCGTGGATGACGAACCGATGCAGGTGCTCACCGCCCCACCCGAACACGGTCTGCACCACCGTGTGCAGCTCGGCGATCGTGGCATCGCCCGGCACCAGCAGCCGCCGCCAGATCAGCGGGCTGATCCCCGCCACCATGATCCGCAACCGATACACCACAGCAGGATCACCAACCGAGGGATCACCGACAGCGGGATCGGAGCGGACAGCAGCAACCCCAGCAACCCCAGCAACCTTGGCCATCACGCCATCCTGGACCGCTACCCCGGCATCGGCGTCGCTGCCGGTGCCGGCGTGGGTGCCGGCAGGCGCAGGTACTGGTAGAGGGTCTGGCGGCTGATCCCGAACTCCCGGGCCAGGCCGGCCTTGGGCTCCCCGGCCGCGACACGTGCCTGCAGCTCCGCGGCCTGGGCGTTGCTCAAGGACCTCTTGCGGCCCTTGTAGACACCTCGGTTCTTGGCCAGCGTGATGCCCTCGCGCTGTCGCTCACCGATCAGTGCCCGTTCGAACTCGGCGAACGCACCCATCACCGACAGCAGCAGCGTGGCCATCGCGGTGTCCTCACCGGTGAAGATGAGCTGCTCCTTGACGAACTGCACCGCCACCCCCCGAGCGGTCAGCTCCCGCACGATCCGCCGCAGGTCCTCCAGGTTGCGGGCCAAACGGTCCATCGAGTGCACGATGACGGTGTCGCCCTCGCGGACGAAGCCGAGCATCGCCGCGAGCTGCGGGCGAGTGATGTCCTTGCCCGACGCGGTGTCGGTGAACGTCCGCTCCACCGCGACGCCGACGAGCTGCCGGGCGGTGTTCTGGTCGAGGCTGCTGACCCGGATGTAGGCCACTCGTTGCCCACTCACTGCGCCTCCTGACCCCGTTGTGTCAGGTTGAACTCTAGACCCTGCGGAGTAGGTGTCCAATAGCCAGGATGCAAACCATATCGTGACGCATCCGCATCATGGCCCCTTGACGTCTGGTTGGGGTCTACCCCAGATGGACAGCCAGCCGGAGTCGTCGAGGAGCAAGTAGCCAGCCTCCCCCGAAATGTCCCGCTCTCGTGCTGTTCTGCGGCCACAACCAGCCCCGGCGAGTACTACGGCGACCCCTGCCTGCTCGGATCGAACCCGTTGTCGGCGTAGGCCGCAGTGGGCCATATGAGGCGTCGACGTCCGGGCCAGCAGCGGCGGCGCTGATGATCGGCAGCTCAGTGCTGCCGTAGCCCTTCCTCATCTGGGCCCGGCCGCTCACACGTCCGTCTGCTGATCGATCGCGGCCTCGTAGAAGGCGTCCGCGAGGGCCGTGATGACGGCGCTGATGCCAGGGCCGTCGCTGAAGAAGTAGTCGGCCATGGTGTTGTGAGCCTCCTGGTTGTCGACGACCGCCTCGGTGACCGCCGCCTGGAAGTCCTGCGATTCCATGAACTGCTTCTTGGAGTTCACCTTGGTCTGGCTGATCAGGTCCGGGTGGGCGAGCAGCCGCTGGACCAGCCCCTGCACGAACTCTCGGACCTGGGACTCGGAGAACGACTCGGCGCCGAAGAGGTCGTTCATCTTGTCGATGACCACCTGCAGTGCGACGTACTTCGGCTCCTTCCGGGCACCGGTTCCCGCTGCGCCGATCCCCTTCAGCTCGCCGTCGCCGGTCAGCGCAATGTCGACCGCGGCCGCCTTGGTGTGCTTGACCCCGACCAGGACCACGTCGGAGAGGTCGACCTCCGCGGCCCAGGACGAGTCGGCGATGACCTTCTCCAGGAGCCGCAGGAAGATCGACAACATCTCCATGTACGGGTCGCCGTAGTCGACGATCTGGCTCATGAAGTCGTAGAGCCGGACGAAGGTGGAGACATCCTTGCGGAACAGGTCGAGTTCGGTGCGGGTGAGGGTGTCGTCGGCTTCGATCGCCGCCGCGTAGCGGCGGGCGAACTCGTTCTTGGCCGGGCTGATCGCGGCCGAGAGTGCGTTGTTGCCCTTGCGGGTGACCCAGAGTTCGGCGACCTCGCGCACCTGCTCGGGCGCGTAGATCCCGGCCTGGGCGAGCTTGGTCGTGAGGTGGAGCACGATGTACGGGTCGGTCTCGGTCTCCAGGGCGGCGCCGGTGAAGTACGGCTCGAACGCGGTCCGGATGTCCTCGGGCTTGTTCACGAAGTCGATGACGAACGTCTTGCGCATCTGCTCTCCGCCCGCGGTGCGATGGGTGCGGTTGAGCCGGGAGAGAGTCTGCACGGCGGTGACGCCGGAGAGCTTCTTGTCGACGTACATCGCCGAGAGCAGCGGCTGGTCGAACCCGGTCTGGAACTTGTTGGCCACGATCATGATCGTGTAGGTCTGGCCCTTGAAGGCGGCGGCCAGGTCCGAGCCGGCACCCGGGTTGAGGTTGGCCTCGGTGAACTCGTCGTCCGTGCTCGGCTGCGGCCCCCAGTCCGGGGTCCACTCCTCGTTCTCGGCCATCGTCACCGAGCCGGAGAAGGCGACCAGACTGCGGTAGGTGTAGGAGGGATCCAGCGCGGCCCGCTTGGCGATGTAGGCGTCGATGGCTTTCTTGTACTTCACCGCGGCCTTGCGCGAGTCGGTCACGACCATCGCCTTCGCCCTGCCCTCCAGCAGGTGGGCAACGTTGGTGTGGAAGTGCTCGACGATGATCTGCACCTTCTGGCTGATATTGGTCGGGTGCAGCTTCACCCACCGCATCAGCCCCTTGCGCGCGGCGGCCTCCTCCACCACCTCGGCCCCGTCCCCGCTCTCGGCGTGACCGGCGATCTTGAGCGCGGTGTCGTAGGACTGGTAGCCGCGCAGCACGTCGAGGATGTAGCCCTCCTCGATCGCTTGGCGCATCGAGTAGAGGTGGAACTCGACCGGTTTGCCGTTAGGACCCTTGCGGCCGAACAGCTCCAGTGTCTTGTTCTTCGGCGTCGCGGTGAACGCGAGGTAGGAGATGTTGCGCGACTCCGCCCGTTCGGTCATTTCCGCGGCCAGGATCGACTCGACGTCGACGGAGCCGCCTTCCTCGATCTCCTTGACCTCCTCGGCGGTCAGCACCGCCTTGAGCTTGGTGGAGATCTGCCCGGACTGCGACGAGTGCGCCTCGTCGGCGATCACCGCGAACCGTCGCCCTTGCAGCGACGAGTCGGCACGGACCTCATCGAGCGCGAACTGGAACGTCTGCACCGTCACCGCGATGATCAGCTCACCGCTTTTCAGCGCGGTCGCCAGCAGCCCGGACTTCGATTTCACACCCGCCTTGCGGACGTCCTCGGGACTGATCGTGGCCACGATCTTCCCCGAGCCGTCGATCTGTCGGATAGCGTCCTGCAGCTGCCCGTCGAGCACGGTGCGGTCGACAACCACGATCACCGAGTCGAACACCTTCTTGTCGTCCACGTGTAGCCGCGCCAGCCGGTGCGCGGTCCAGGCGATGGTGTTCGTCTTCCCCGACCCGGCCGAGTGCTCGATGAGGTAGCGCTGTCCCACCCCCTCCTCGCGCACCGCGGCCACGATGGACGTCACGGCCTCCCACTGGTGGAACCGCGGGAAGAGCATGCTCGTGCGCCGCACCGAGGTGCCGGTGGCGCCGTCCCACTCCTCCTTGGTCTCCACGATCATCAGCCGACCGATGATGGTGAGCCAGGCGTCCTTCTCCCAGACCCGCTCCCACAGGTACGCCGTCGCCGACCGTCCGTCCACGGCGGGTGGGTTCCCCTCGCCACTGTCGTGGCCGATGTTGAACGGCAGGAAGTGCGTCTTGTCGCCTTCGAGCCGGGTGGTCATCGCGGCCAGGTCATTGGAGACCGCGAAGTGCACCAGCGCCCGGTGCCCGAACGACAGCAGCGGTTCCGGCCGGCCGTTGGTCAACGGGTGCCGGTTCTTGCGGTACTGGTTGACCGCCTCATTCAGCGACTGGGTGAAGTCGGTCTTCAACTCCACGGTGGCGACCGGGAGCCCGTTGACGAAGAAGACCAGGTCGATGCTGCGCTGGTCGGCGGTAGAGAAGTGCACCTGCCGCATCACCCGCACTCGCATGGCCGCGTACTGCTCGTTGGTGGTCGCGTTCAGGCTGGTCTCCGGGCGGAACTGCGCCATCTTCAACCGGCCACCGCCGATGTACTGCACCCCGTTGCGCAGGATGTTCAACGTCCCACCGCCGTGTTCCAGGGGCTTGTCGAGCGCCGTGGCCAGCACGTCGAGGAACTTCGACTGCGACCCCGCCGCCCTCAGCGCCTTCTCGTACGCCGACTTCTGGTTGTCCTCCAGCCACGCGACCACGTCCTCGGGAAACAGGGCCCGCTCCCGGTCGTAACCGGTGTCGTTCACCGA
Source organism: Mycobacteriales bacterium (assembly GCA_038321605.1). Lineage (GTDB taxonomy): Bacteria > Actinomycetota > Actinomycetes > Mycobacteriales > Jatrophihabitantaceae > Jatrophihabitans_A. The sequence continues at coordinate 15,159 of JBBQFE010000012.1, forward strand.
GGACAGCCACCCGTGGGCTTCCAGGTATGCGCAGATCTCGGACTCGAAGACGACCTCGTGGTGGTCAGCCATCACGCCAGCTCCCGCACGTCGATCTGCCCCGACACCGCCGCAGTGATCAGCGCCCCCCGCCGCTCGCGGGCATACTCGATGAACCGCTCAGTTTCGGCGATCAACACATCGATCTTGGCAGTCTGTCTGTCCAGGCGTGCAGCAATGCGGCGCTGCTGCTCAATGGGAGCAGCCGGCACCCGAAGCCCCCGAATGTCATCGAGCGCCAACTGCATCTTCGTCCCGCCCGCGGCGCCTTCGTTGAGCTGATTCTGGCCTGTCGTGGTGAGCATAAACCATCCGACGAAACGTGGGTCGACCTGACCAAGTTCCAAGCGGCAAAGTGCGACGTGCTGACTGACATACGCGCCCACCCAATCGCCCTGGACCACGGCCACAGACCCCAGATACGCGGTGATCGAGAATAGCAAATCGTCTTCTTGGAGCATCGTCCGCGAGCCCTCCGTTGCGTCGACCGGAAGGTCCACCAATTGGATGTCACCACGAATGTCGAGGTTGCCTCGCGGCAGGTTACCGATCCGAAGGAAACGCTCCCCCTCATCTGCGTAGTAGTCCCCCCAGCCACGCGAGCCGCTCGTCAAGAACTTGATAGACCGACGCAGTTGGACGCTGGGTTCATCAAGATTCGAGAACGACGCATCGACGACAGCCTGACGGCGCTCGCGGAACATCTCGATCAGGCGCTGCTGCTCCTCGATGAGCGTGTCGATGTGGGCGGTCTCGCGGTCGAGGTAGTCAGCGACGGCGTGCTGCTTCTCCAGATTTGGGAGCAGAATCGGAATGCTCGCGAGTTTCTGTGCGGTGAGGTGCGGCATTGAGACGACATTGGAGTAGGCACGGATGAAACCGCTAATGCGCAGCGCGATCAAATAGAAGGCGATGAACCGGCCGTCGAAGTCCTCAATCGGCCGAAGTCGGTTGATCGAGTTCTGGTATCCCCAGCCCGGGAGATCCTCGCCGACATACGCAGCACGGCCGAACCCGCCTTGACCGCCCTCGACGACGACGACATCGCCAGCTCGAATGCTCAACTGCTCCAGCTCGGCATCGCCGAACCACATCTCGTTCACGTCATCGAGGGCCAGCACACCGTCGGGCTGCACGTTTGCTGCACGCATGTATGGGGCACGAACGTCCCCGCCGGAGTCCCTAGTCTGCAGCATCTTGCCGAGGGTTACGGTCGCAGCGTTCTTGACTTGGCCAGCCAACCACCCGTCCGGCAAGGTGACCCAGAGCGGCCCCCTCACTGCTCGACCTCCCGGAGCAGGTCGAGGATCTTGGAGACCTGCTTCTCTAGGTCGGCATCGATCTCGGCGAGGGGGCGAGGCGGTACGTATTTGTAGAAGTGGCGGGCGAAGGGGATCTCGTAGCCGATCTTGACCTTGGCCCAGTCGATCCAGGCGTCAGCCTAGATCTTTCACGGGGGCGACGGTGTCCGGTCGTTGATCACCGACCCATCTTTTGATCATGAAATCC
>JBBQFE010000013.1:0-16648 GCA_038321605.1 Mycobacteriales bacterium
CGTCCGCGACGTGGAGTTCGTCGCCGCGTTCGACGTCGACGCCAAGAAGGTCGGCCGCGACCTCTCCGAGGCGATCTTCGCCAGCGAGAACAACACGATCAAGATCGCCGACGTGCCCCCCATGGACATCACCGTCCAGCGCGGCACGACGCTCGACGGGCTCGGCAAGTACTACCGCGAGACCATCGAGGAGAGCGACGAGACCCCGGTCGACGTCGTCAAGGCGCTCAAGGACAACGCTGTCGACGTCATGATCTGCTACCTACCCGTCGGATCCGAGGCCGCCGCGAAGTTCTACGCGCAGTGCGCCATCGACGCCAAGGTTGCTTTCGTCAACGCGCTCCCGGTCTTCATCGCCGGCACCCCCGAGTGGGCCCAGAAGTTCACCGATGCCGGCGTGCCGATCATCGGTGACGACATCAAGTCCCAGGTCGGTGCCACCATCACCCACAGGGTGCTGGCGAAACTGTTCGAGGACCGCGGCGTCGTGCTCGACCGCACCTACCAGCTCAACGTCGGTGGGAACATGGACTTCAAGAACATGCTCGAGCGCGACCGGTTGGAGTCCAAGAAGATCTCCAAGACCCAGGCGGTCACGTCCAACCTCAAGCACGACCTCGGCGCACGCAACGTGCACATCGGCCCGTCGGATTACGTGCAGTGGCTGGATGACCGCAAGTGGGCCTACGTCCGACTCGAAGGCCGTGCCTTCGGCGAGGTGCCGCTGAACCTCGAGTACAAGCTCGAGGTCTGGGACTCGCCGAACTCTGCCGGGATCATCATCGACGCCCTGCGCGCCGCGAAGATCGCCAAGGACCGGGGCATCGGTGGCCCGATCCTGTCGGCCGCGTCGTACTTCATGAAGTCGCCGCCGGAGCAGTACGACGACGAGACCGCTCGCATCAAGGTGCAGCAGTTCATCGACGGGGACATCGAGCGCTGAGTTCGGCAACCTTGTCCGGTGGCCCGCGCTGCCGCATGGAGTGAAGTAGCAAGAACCTGGGGCGGCCCGGGTCGGACGTTCGGAAGCATCGAACGGCTGGCTCCGGGCCGCCCTCGGCGTTGGGTGAGTTTCATCGTCCTGTCGAGTTCGTCCTCCGGTCCGGCCGCGGGGCATGCATCATGATCAGGTGAGAACCCGCCTGAGTGTCCGGTGCGCCCTCAGCATCGCCGCTGCGTTGCTCCTGAGTGCGGCCTGCACCAGCAAGCCCGCGGCACCGCACACACCGCAGACGTCGGCGGCCGCCGCGGCCTCGGCGAGCCACCAGCACGGCGGCCTGGCAGCCGACGGCCGGTCCAGCTCCATCTCCGTCGCTGCCCTCCGCCCGGGCGAGCGGTGGATCGACCTGCCGATGCCCGGCGGGACGTACCGGCCGAAGGCCCAGGCCGGCGGCACCGACGATTACCGCTGCATTCTGCTCGATCCCAAGCTCACCACCCGCTCGTTCCTCTCCGGTGTGGTGCTCGAGCCGGGAAACCCGAACCTGGTGCATCACGCAATTCTCTACCGGGTCGATCCGGCCCAGGTCCCCGCAGCGAGAGCGAAGGATGCCGGCGACCCCCGGCTCGGATGGTCCTGCTTCGGCGGTCCGGGGCTGCCCGGTAACTCCGACGCGTTGAGCGGCTTGAACTCCGCTCCCTGGGTTGCCGCGTGGGCCACCTCGGGCGGTGAGCAGCGGTTCGCCGCCGGCACCGGTGAGCAGCTCGCCGCCGGCAGCCGGCTCATCCTGCAGATGCACTACAACCTGCTCAATGGCGGTGGCGTCGACAGCACCGCGGTCAAGTTGCGGGTCGCGGCGCCCACCGCACAGCTGAAGCCGCTGCAGACCCTGCTGTTGCCCGCGCCCGTCGAACTCCCGTGTCCGGCGGGGCAGCATGGTCCGCTCTGCGATCGGACAGCCTCGATCTTCGACGTCATGCACCGCTTCGGCGCCGGATCGGGCAGGACGGTGGCAGGACTCCAGTTGCTCTGCGACGGCTCGCTCACCGCACCGCGGGCCGGGCCGACACAGACCTGCGCGCGGCCGGTCACCAGCACCATCCAGCTCCAGTCCGTCGCCGGCCACATGCACCTGCTCGGACGGTCCATCCAGGTCGACCTGGACCGGGCTGACGGTAGCGTCCAACGACTGCTGGACATCAAGGTGTGGAACTTCGATGACCAGCGGGCGACGGTGCTCGCGAGGCCGGTCACCGTCGGACCGGGAGACAAGTTGCGGGTCACCTGCACCCACGATGCGAGCCTGCGCCAGAAGCTCCCGGCGCTGGCCAAACTCCCGCCACGGTACGTGGTCTGGGGCGAGGGTTCGTCCGACGAGATGTGCCTGGGCATCGTCGCCTATACCCAGGGCTGAACCAGCCCCGAAAGTCGCGAGTTCATCCGGCGGGCCTGCCGCGCCAGGTCAGCTGCGGCGGCTCCGCCGCGCCAGGTCAGTTTCCGATCGTGGCGGGCATCAGGATCACCGGGCACGGCGACTTGGCCAGGATCTGCGGCACGATCCAAGACTTTCCCAGCGTGCTGAGCGTCCCGGTCCGCGGTGAATCGAGCACCAGCAACTGTGCGGTCCGGGCGGCGGCCAGCAACACCGCGGTCGGCGTGCCGCGGCGAAGGCCGTACTCCACACGCATCAGGTCGAGGTCACCGCCGAGGGTTGCTGCCACCTCGGCACGCAGCCGTTGTTCCTCCACGGTGAACGCGTCATCGGGCGCGGTCGAGCCCACCACCGGCGGACGACCGGCCGCTGCTGCCGGCGCCCGCGGCGGCCGCCATGCCGTGACCGCCAGCACCCGGGTATGGCGCAGTTGTGCCTCCGCTGCCGCCCATCGAAGGGCATCGGGCGATCCGGTGCGCCTGCTCACGCCCACCACGATGGGGCTGGCCAGTTCGTCGGAGACCAGCAACTGAGCGGCGGCGGCCTCCAGCCCGGCGGAACCCGTGACGGCTGCCGGGACCAGCTCGGCACCGGACGGCTCGATCGGCCCGTCCACGGTCGCGCTCATGCGGAGGCCTCCGCCGGGGCCTTGGACAGCGGGTCGGCGATGTCCTCCAGCGACTTCCGCTCGGCGTCGATCGCGAGGAAGAACGCCACCACCCCGCCGATGACCATCACCGCCGCCCCGATGAAGTAGCCGACGGTCAGAGGTCCGCGCGGCGGGTTGGCGTTGTTGGCTCCGCCGATCAGGTGGCCGTACAGCGAGGTGGCGAAGGCCCCGAAGAGCTGCGCGATGGAGAAGAAGAAGGAGATGGCCTGGCCGCGCAGTTCCAGCGGAAAGATCTCGCTCACGGTCAGATAGGCCGACGAGGCGCCGGCGGAGGCGAAGAAGAAGATCACGCACCAGAAGACCGTCTGAGTGGTCGCAGTCAGCGCGCCTGCGTGGAACAGCCAGGCCGAGACCGCGAGCAGCAGACCCGAGAACGTATAGGTGCCCGAGATCATCGCCCGGCGGCCGACCGTGTCGAACAGCGGACCCAGCAGCAGCGGACCCAGCAGGTTGCCGATGGCGAACGGCAGAAAGTAGTAGCTCGTATGTGCATCACTGACGTGGAAGAAGTGCTGCAGTACCAGGGCGTAGGAGAAGAAGATCGCGTTGTAGAGGAACGCCTGCGTCGCCATCAGCGAGAAGCCCAGCGCGGTGCGCCGCGGGTACTTCTTCAGAAAGATCCGTGCGAGCTCGGGATAGGGAATCCACTTCTGCGGAACGATCGAGAGGGCCTTGGCGTCGTCCACCTCGCTCAGCGTCATGCCGTCGGCACGTACCCGCTCCTCGATCTCATCCACCGTCCGGTTCGCCTCGTCCAGTTGGCCGTGCGTCATCTGCCAGCGCGGACTCTCGGGGATGTGCCGCCGCAGCCCGATGATGGCCAGGCCGATCACCGGGCCGATGAAGAAGCCGATCCGCCAGCCCCAGCTCGACGGCACGGCATTGGACAGCAGGTAGAGGTTCGCTGCGGCACCGAGCGCGGCACCGCCCCAGTACGTGCCGTTGATCGCGATGTCGACGCGCCCGCGATAGTGCGACGGGATGAGCTCGTCGATGGCGGAGTTGATAGCGCTGTACTCGCCACCGATCCCGACGCCGGCGATGAACCGGAACAACGCGAGTACGCCGAGGTTCCAGGACAGGCCGGCCAGGCCGCTGCCCAGCAGATAGATCGCCAGGGTGAGCATGAAGATCTTGCGCCGACCGATCCGGTCGGTGATCCTGCCGAAGAACAGAGCCCCGACCACCTGGCCGACGAGGTAGACCGAGCCCAGCGTTCCGATATCGGCATTGCTCAGTCCCAGGTCGGCCTTGAAGCCCGCCTGCGAGACGATCTGGATCTCCAGGCCGTCCAGGATCCAGGAGACGCCCAACCCGACCACGATCAGCCAGTGGAACTTCGCCCACGGCAACCGGTCCATCCGGGCTGGGACAAGGCTGCGGATGGGGGTGGACGGGCGCTGGTCAGCACTCACTGCCGTCATGGTTACTCCCAGGACTAGCGGCGGTTGCTGCTTAACCGACCCGACAGTTCTAGCACCTGTGGGCGCCCGAACCAACCCACTACATGCCGATATAACTTCACATCAGCTAGTTCAGCCCGGCATCGACCGGAAAGGTGGATAGCAGCGACAGTGGTGCGGGTTGGCGACGAAGCACCGAGCGCCACAGCGATCCGGGCCGCGGCGAGAACACGTCGTCCAGGCCACCGCCGACCACGAACCAGGACCCGACACCGATCTCGTCCTGCAGTTGCCCCGCGCCCCAGCCCGCATGACCTGCATAGATCCGAAGGCTCGCCGCAGCCACGGCGACCTCACCGGGGTCCGCATCCAGGTCAACCAGGGCCAGGCCGCCGCTGACCGCCCGGAGTCCGGTGCCCGCGTCCCGCGTGCCGGACAGCCGCCCGAGGCCCAGGGCGCCGTCGCGCTGCACCGGTCCGCCGTTGAACACCACGGACGGCTCGCTCATCACGTCCTGCCAGTCCGGCAGGATCTGCCCGACCGGCGCATGGGACGGCCGGTTGATCACGACCCCCACCGTTCCGGTGTCGTCGTGCTCGATCAGGAACACCACGGTACGGAAGAATTCCGGGTCGCTGAGCGCCGGCGCTGCGATCAACAGCCTGTGTGGACCGGGCGGCAGCAGATTCAGTGGCGGCATCGCAGCGCTGTTGCCGACCATCGCAACCTCCGATCCAGTGAGGTAGTGGTGCCTCAACTTCTACTCCCCCGGCAGCTGTACAGGTTGACCGACTACCGTCGCAGCGTGTCCACCGGAGGGAATGCATCCAGCATGAGCGATGGCTCACGTGATGCCCCGGTCGGACACGCCGCGACAGCGACCGCCGGCGACAGTGGTGCGAACTGCGCCGAAACGCCCTCCTCTGCGCCCGCCCAGGCCACCCGTCCGCACCTGCTCGCGCTACCGGGCCTGCGCCGCCTGTTCGGGATCCGGCTCTTCGGGCAGTTCGCCGATGGAATCTTCCAGGCCTCGCTCGCCGGCGCGGTGCTCTTCAACCCCGAACGCCAGGCACACGCCGCCGATATCGCCGCCGGTTTCGCGGTGCTGCTGCTGCCGTACTCGATCCTCGGTCCGTTCGCCGGTGTGCTGCTGGACCGGTGGTGGCGGCAACGGGTGCTGCTGAACGCCAACCTGATCCGGGCGATCATGGTGTGCGGGGTCGCCGCCGAGATCGCCGCCGGGGTTCACGGCCAGCCGTTCTATCTCAGCGCGTTGCTGGTCATCTCGGTGAACCGGTTCGTGCTCTCCGCGCTGTCGGCGTCACTGCCCCATGTCGTCGAACCGAACCGGTTGATCACCGCCAACGCACTCTCCACCACCTCCGGCGCGGTGGCCACGGCAATCGGCGGCGGGACCGCCATCGGTCTGCGTGCGGTCGCCGGTGGCGGCAACACCGGTTCGGCGGCCATCGCCGGGGGCGCGGCGGTGGCGTACGCCCTGGCGGGGCTGTTCGCCGCCGGGTTCCAGACCCGCGCGCTCGGCCCCGACGACGACACCCGCAACCACGGCGAGTCCGTCCGCAATGTGGTGACCGGTCTGCTCGACGGTGCCCGGCACGTCCGGTCGCATCCCTCGGTGGTGCGCGCGTTCGGCGTGATCGCCGTCCACCGGTTCGCCTACGGGATCACCGCGATCACCACCCTGCTGCTGTACCGCAACTACTTCGCCGACGAAGGATTCTTCCGCTCCGGACTCGCGGGTCTGGCCCAGGTTGTCGCCGGAATCGCGATCGGTGGCGGCCTGGCGGCGGTGGTGACGCCCTGGGCCGCGCGTCGGCTCGGCTTCACCCGCTGGCCCGCAGTGCTGCTGATCTTCGCCGGGGTGACGGAGTTGGCGCTCGGACTGCCGTTCCGGATGCAGACCTTCCTGCCGGCCGCCGCCCTGCTCGGATTCGTCGCGCAGGGCGTCAAGATCTGCGTAGACACGCTGGTCGCCCAGCGGGTGGCCGACGACTTCCGGGGACGGGTCTTCTCGCTCTACGACACCCTGTTCAACCTGCTGTTCGTGTCAGCGGCGGTGCTCACCGCGGTCCTGCTGCCGGAGAACGGCAAGTCCGTGGCTGCGGTCGTCGTCATCGGCGTTGCCTACATCGCGGTCGGCCTGGTGTACTACCGGCTGCGCGACACCGACACCCCACCGGAGCACGTCACGGCTGCTGGGACGCGTACCAGTCCCTGAGTTCTGCGGTGGCTCGCTCCCGCCCCAGCGGACCGTGTTCCATTCGCAACTCGAGCAGATGCTTGTACGCAGCGCCGACAAGGGGACCCGGCGCCATGTCGAGCAGCGCCATGATCTCGGTTCCGTCCAGATCAGGACGGATGGAGTCGAGCTCCTCCTGCTCACGCAGTCGGGCGATGCGCTCCTCGAGCTGGTCGTAGGTGGCCGACAGCATCGCCGCCTTCCGCTTGTTCCGGGTCGTGGTGTCGGAGCGGACGAGCTTGTGCAGCCTGTCCAGCAGTGGTCCCGCGTCAGTGACATAGCGCCGCACCGCCGAATCGGTCCACTCACCCCGTCCGTAGCCGTAGAACCGGAGGTGCAGGAAGACCAGCCGGGAGATGTCGTCGATGTGCTCCTTCGAGAACTTCAGCGCCTTCAGGCGGTTCTTCGTCAACCGCGCCCCGACGACCTCGTGGTGATGGAAGGTGACTTGGCTGCCGCTGCCGGTGGCGGCACCGAAGCGACGGGTGTCGGGCTTGCCGATGTCGTGGAGCAGCGCAGACCAGCGCAGCACCAGGTCCGGCTCGCCGCCGGCCGCCCGTTCCAGACCGATCGCCTGGTCGAGGACCTGCAGGGAGTGGGCGTAGACATCCTTGTGCTGGCCGTGCTCGTCGGTGGTCATTCGCAACGCGGCGACCTCCGGCAGCACCACCTGCGCCAGACCGGTGTCGACCAGCACCTCGATCCCGCGCCGCGGAAACTCACCGAGCATCATCTTGTTCAACTCGGCCTGCACCCGTTCAGCGGTGATCCGCTCCAGTTCCGGGGCGAGTTCGGTCATCGCTGCGAGGACCTCGTCGGCAACCGTCACCCCCAACTGGGCCACGAACCTGGCCGCACGCAGCATCCGCAACGGATCGTCGGCGAAGGATTCGGTCGGCGCGGCGGGAGTGCGCAGCACCCCTCGAGCCAGGTCGGCCAATCCACGGTAGGGATCGTGAAAGGTGCCGTCGATCACCGAGACGGCCATCGCGTTCATCGTGAAGTCCCGGCGCAGCAGGTCGTCGGCGACGTTGTCACCGAACGCCACCGACGGATTGCGGCTGATCCGGTCATAACGATCAGCCCGGAACGTGGTCACCTCGCACGGTTCTCCGTCGAGCTGTACACCTACCGTGCCGAACTCGATTCCGGTCGTCCAGACCGTGGTGCCCAGGCCGCCGAGCAGCGCCAGCACCTGATCCGGACGGGCATCGGTGGTGAAGTCGAGATCGTTCACCGGTCGCCGGAGGATGGCATCCCGTACGGGTCCGCCGACCAGGTACAGCTGGTGGCCGGCGTCAGCGAACACCTGGCCCAGCCGGAGCGCGGCCGGCGGCATCACGACCAGTTCGGCCGGGTTTGTCATGGTCGGGCCTCAGTCACTGGTGAAGCGAGGGTGTTACGAAATCTGACGAACGGCGCGGTCACGTCACGGGAGCCTACTGACCCGCTGGGTAGCATCGAACCATGTCCCGAGCGTCGACCACCCGACGCCCGCGGCTCCCAAGGGTCGATGAGACCAGTGCCGGCGGGCTGGTGGTGGATCTGTCAGGCCCTGCGCCGGTCGGAGCCCTGATCGGCCGGCTGAGTCGCCGCGGGCAACTGCTGTGGTCCCTGCCGAAGGGCCATCTGGAGAACGGTGAGTCGGCAGAAGAAGCCGCTGTCCGGGAAGTTGCGGAAGAGACCGGAATCGACGGCGCCATCCTGGGTCCCTTGGGAACCATCGACTTCTGGTTCGTCGCCGATGGCCGACGGGTCCACAAGACCGTCCATCACTTCCTGATGCGCGCGACCGGGGGAGAGCTCTCGGACTCCGACATCGAGGTGACCGAGGTGGCGTGGGTACCGCTGCCCGAGATCGCCGCGAAGCTGGCCTACTCCGACGAGCGGGATCTACTCAGCATCGCGATCCGGCTACTTGAGGAGTCCGCGTGAAGCGGCACCGCTGGTCGGCGGCCGCCGGCGTCCTGATCCTGGCCGCACTCAGCGGTATTCCGCTCACCGCCCTGGCACCGACCACGGCGCCCGCCGCTGCCGCAGCGAATTCGGGCACCACCATCACCCTCACCCGACTGACACCGGTGAGCCCCAGCACCGACCCGGCAAGCCAGTCCGATCCGGTGACCTTCGTCGCGACGATCGCGAACAACTCCGATACCGAGTACACCGACTTCACGGTGGGTCTGGAGCGCGCCGCACCGATCACCGACCAGGCGGGACTCGATGCCGCGATCGCGACTCCTCCCACCGGTAACACCCTCGCCGATCCGCACTACCTGGACCAGCACCGGGCGCTGGCGGCACACAGTTCAACCACGGTGACCTATGTCAGCGACGCCAGCGCGGCGAACATGTGCCTGTGCTTCACCGGTGTCTACCCGTTCGCCCTGATCGTCCGGGCCCAGGTGGACACCCAGTCCGGCTTCGACGAGATCGCCCGAACCCAGGTGCTCATCCCGTCCTTCCTCGCCAAGCCGCAGCCGGTCAAGGTGGCCTGGGTGTGGCCCTTGCTGGAACGCCCGCACCGCAACATGGGCGACGCGATCTTCACCGACGACGACCTGGCCTCCTCGGTTGCGCCCGGCGGACGCCTCTTCCGGGCGCTGCAGGTGGCGCAGTCCACCGTCGGCCGGGTTCGGATGTCGCTGCTGGTGGACCCAGATCTGATCGACAGCCTGGCGGTCATGGCAGCACCGGAGGGCTACACCTACCGCAGCGGTGACGAGGTGCTCAGGGGCCGCGGCGGTCAGAGCGCCAAGATCTGGCTGAGCCGGTTCCAGGCGGTCGCGGCGAAGGACGACGTCTCGCTCAGCGGCTACGCCGACCCCGACGTGAATGCGGTCACCCGCGCGGGAATGCCGTTCTCGACGGCCCTCGATCCGCAGGTCCGGCTGCGGATCTCGCCGTACTTCCCGGCCGGGCTGAACAACGACCTGAGCTGGCCGGCCGGCAGCGCGCTGACCAGCAAGGCCCTGGACGCGACCATCGCCAGCGGGTCGTCCGTGGTCGTGCTCAGCGATGCCGCGCTGCCCGGCCAGAACCGCAGCCTGACCAGGGCCGATGCGCTGTCACCGCTGCCGTCAGCCAACGGCAGCGGAACGGCCCTGGTGACGGATGCCGCGATCGAGAAGACCGTCGGTCAGCTGCTCACGGCTTCGGCGCCGACCGCCCAGGCGCTGCAGACCCTGCTCGGCCAGCTGGCGATCCGTGCGGTGGCCGACCCGGAACACAGCCACTTCGTCGCGCTCACCCCGAACCGCGATCTGGACGTCGATCCCGGCACGGCGACCGCCACCATCCTGGCCACCACCTCCAACAGCTGGAGCGCGCCTATCTCGGTGCCGCTCGCGGTGCAGACCGTGCAGCCGGTGGACCGGGGGGCTCTGCAGACCTCGGCCGAGTCAGCTTCAGCCGAGGTGAGCCCGGCCCAGCTGAACCAGCTGAACCTCGTCTCCAGCCAGGTCGCCTCCCTCCGTGAGGCCCTGAACAGCAACGCGGCGGCGCAGTTGTTGGGCGGCTTCAGCTCCGGACTGCAACGGGGCCAGTCCAATGCCTGGCGATCCGACCGGGCCCGCGGCCAGGCGCTCGCCGACGAGTTGTCCAAGAACATCAACGGGCGGCTCGGTTCGGTCTCGCTGATCCAGCCCGCCGACGGCACCTACAGCCTGTCCTCCGCGACGGCCCCGGTGGTCGTCAATGTCGTGAACAAGCTCAACCAGGACGTCGCCGTGCGGGTCACCGTACAGGCGCCCCCGAACGTGGTCGGGTTCGCGGCCAAGGCTCAGTTCGAGACCATCCCGGCCAACGGCCGCAAGCAGATCCAGCTACCGACCCACGTGGAGCGGCTCGGCCAGTTCAGGGTGGTGGCAACACTCACCACCCCGGACGGGCTGCAGCTCGGCGACACGGTGCAGCTCAGGTTGCGGGTGACCGCGATCGGGGGCATCACCAAGACCATCACGATCGTGGCCGCCACCGTGCTGGTGCTGGCCCTGATCCGGCGCTTCGTCAAGCGCATCCGGTTGCACCGCGCCAATCGCGCCGGCGGGGCGGCGGCGTGAGCGCTGCCGGACCCGGCGACGGAGGCGACTGGCCGGGCGGCCCAAGCTCCGAGCAACCGGACGCGGGCTGGAGCGCGCCGCGGATCTACGGCGCCGCGATGCCCGTTCCCGGTGACAACTCAGCCCTCGCCGTAGCGACCGCCGAAGCAGACGACCGCGCCCCGGACTCGTGGTCGAGCCCGATCTATCACGGACCGCGCCGGCACCGGCCGCGCAGCGAGCAGGTGGGACCTGCCGAGCTCGCAGTCGACCCGGTGGCACAGCTCGGCCGCCCTGACGGTCCCGGGCTGGCGGAGGTACCGGGAGTCGACCAGTCAGCCGAAGCCCATGCAGCCGATGCCCACGCAGCCGATACCCATGCAGCCGATACCCCGGGTGGGAAGGAACCTGCCGAACCGAGCCTGTTGTCCTCCAGCCGGACGATGGCGATAGCCAGCCTGGCCAGTCGGGCGACCGGATTCCTGCGCAACAGCGTCATCGCCGCCGCGATCGGCGCCGGCCTGAACAGCGTCGGGGACGCCTACGGCCTGGCGAACACCCTGCCGAACATGGTGTACGAGCTGCTGCTGGGCGGTGTACTGACCAGCGTGATCATCCCGGTCCTGGTCAAGGCCCAGCATGACGACCGCGACCGTGGCGTGGCCTACACCCAGCGACTGTTGTCCATCGCGGTGGCCGGGCTGGGCGGCGCCACCCTGCTCGCGGTGCTGGCCGCGCCGTGGCTGATCGACATCTTCGGCGCCAAACCGCAGGACCGTTCCGTCGCGGTGCTGTTCGCCACCCTGCTGCTGCCCGAGATCTTCTTCTACGGCCTCGGGGCCATGTTCTCGGCGATCCTGAACTCCCGCCACGTCTATGGCTGGCCGGCCTGGGCCCCGGTCATGAACAACCTCATCACCATCGCCTCGGTCGGCCTGTTCGCCCTCGTACCGGGCCCTGCGGCCCTGAGCACCGGCACCATCACCGACGCGCAGATCCTGGTCCTGGGCGTAGGCACCACCCTCGGCATCGTGGCTCAGGCCCTGATCCTGTTCATCCCGCTTCGCCGGATCGGCTTCACCTGGCGGTGGCGATTCCGGGCCGCACCGAACGAGGCAGGGCGGATGGCGGAGTTCCGCACCCTGACACTGTGGGTACTCGGCTACGTGGTGATCAGCCAGATCGGGGTGATCGCCATCAACCGGGTGGCGGTGAGCCACAGTGCGGTAGCCATCTTCGCCAACGCCGACCTGCTGTTCCAGGTGCCGTACGGGATCGTCGGGGTGTCCTTGCTGACGGCCCTGATGCCCAGGATGAGCCGGGCGGCCGCACGGGGCGAGACCGCCGAGGTGCTCGCCGATCTACGCCTGGGCACCCGCCTGTCCGCCGTGGCGCTGGTGCCCATCACGGCCGGTCTGATCGTGCTGGGACCGGCGTTCACCGGCGCCATCCTGCTCGGCCGCTTCACCCCTGAGAACGCCCGGCTGACCGGCATCGCGCTCGCCGCGGGCGCGTTCGGTCTGCTGCCGTTCGCGCTGGTGATGCTGCAGCAACGGGTCTTCTACGCGATGCGCGACGCTCGGACGCCGACCGTCATCAACCTGGCGATGGTCGGGGCGAAGGTGACCGCCCTGGTCGTTGCCGCGAACGTGGTGCACGGCAACGCGGTCATCGTCGCGCTCACGGTGTCGACCTCGCTGTCCTACGTCGTCGGGTGCGTGGCCGGGCAACTGCTGTTGTGGCGCAGATTCGGCAATCTCGGCTTCATGCCGGTCGTTCGCACGGTGGGGTGGATCTCGATCGCGGCGGCGGCCGGTGGGGCGGTGGCCCTGGCCGTCGTCCTGGGCGGAAACAGCGTGCTCGGGGTCGGGCGGACGTCCGGTCTGCTCGAGCTGCTGGTGGGTGGCGGGCTCGGCCTGGTGGTGCTCGCAGCCATCGCAGTCCGGTTGCCGCTGCCCGAGGTGACCGAGATCGTGGGGGCGTTCCGGCGCCGCTCGTCGACGTCCGTGCCGGAATAGCGCTCCCCTTACAATCGTTGGAGCAGGCAGCCCGCAGCGGCAGGTTCGTTGGGGCGCATCGCATTCCGCGCCCGGCTCAGAGGGCGCAATTTCCAGTGATATCGAGGTAATCGTGAGCGAGAACCACCGCAAGGTGATCGTCGTCGGTTCCGGCCCGGCCGGCTACACCGCAGCGCTGTACAGCGCGCGGGCCGAACTGAGGCCGCTGGTCTTCGAGGGCAGCCAGTACGGCGGCGCCCTGATGAACACCACCGAGGTCGAGAACTACCCCGGTTTCCCAGCCGGGATCATGGGCCCCGAGCTGATGACCGAGATCCGGACCCAGGCCGAGAAGTTCGGCGCCGAGCTGGTCAGCGACGACGTGGTCTCGGTCGATCTGACCGGAGACGTCAAGATCGTCCGAACGCTCTCCGCGGAGTACACCGCTGATGCCGTCATCCTGGCGATGGGGTCTGCCTACAAGAAGCTCAACGTCGCCCGCGAGGACGAACTGTCCGGTCACGGCGTCTCCTGGTGCGCGACCTGTGACGGCTTCTTCTTCCGTGGCCATCACATCGTGGTCGTGGGTGGTGGCGACACCGCGATGGAGGAAGCCACCTTCCTCACCCGGTTCGCCGAGACCGTCACCGTGGTGCACCGTCGGGATTCACTCCGGGCCTCCAAGATCATGGCCGAGCGGGCCGAGTCGAACCCCAAGATCCGCTTCGCCTGGAACTCCGAGGTCGCCGAGATCCACGGCGAGGGCAAGGTGTCCCACCTGACGCTGCGCGACACGGTGACCGGCGAGACCCGCGACATCGAAGCCACCGGGCTGTTCATCGCGGTGGGCCACGATCCTCGCTCGGAACTGGTCAAGGGTCAGGTCGAACTGGATGACGAGGGATACATCCTGGTCGAGGGCCGCACCACCCGGACCAACCTGGCGGGCGTGTTCGCCGCCGGCGACGTCGTCGACCATGTCTACCGTCAAGCCATCACCGCCGCCGGTAGTGGCTGCCAGGCTGCGCTGGATGCCGAAAGGTTCCTCTCCGCGCTGGAATCGGTCGGCGACCCGGTGCTGGCCGCGCTGGAGGGGTGAGCACCACCGGGAAGGGTTTACCGCGTCCCGGCGTTATGACCTCAGCACCACCAACCACCATTCGTAGGAGTTGCTCTCATGGGCCAGAACACCACCACGGTCACCGACGCCAGCTTTGCCGCCGACGTCCTTCAGTCCGACGTACCCGTACTCGTCGATTTCTGGGCCGAATGGTGCGGCCCGTGCCGCCTCGTCGCCCCGGTCCTGGAAGAGATCGCCGGTGAGCACGCCGGCAAGATCAAGGTCGTCAAGCTGAACATCGACGAGAACCCCGGGATCGCCCGCGACTACCAGATCATGTCGATCCCGACCATGTCGGTGTTCTCGGGCGGCGAGGTCGTCAAGTCCATCGTCGGGGCGAAGCCGAAGGCCGCGCTCCTCAAGGACCTCGCCGACTACATCGGCTGAGAACCACCGCATCGCCGGACGGCGGCGCTTGGGCCCGATGGGCCCGGGTGGCCGCCGTTTCCGCTGTCCGGACTGCCCCGACGGCGCTGGCAGCGGTTTCAGTAGGGCAGAATGACCAGTTGGACACCGGCCGCGGCCGGCAGGAGCAAGCCGACAACGGGCGAGAGGGGCAGGCGGCGTATGCAGGTCTACCGGCTCGGCGACCGGCACAGCTCCGTCGCCGAAGTTCGTCGGATCCTGGCCATGCTCGGCCTGCTGGACAACACAGACCCCGGCGCGGACGACCTGCTCGACTCGTCTGCTGCGACAGCCCTGCGTGCCTTTCAGCAGCGACGTGGCCTGACGATCGACGGCGTGGTGGGAACTGAGTGCTGGCAGGCGCTGCAGTCGGCTCGGTGGCGGCTCGGCGACCGGATGCTGTCGCACAACGCCACCCATCAGATCGTCGGTGACGATGTCACCGAGTTGCAGCGCCAGTTGATGGAGATCGGGTACAACACCGGTCGCACGGACGGACACTTCGGGCCCTCGACCGCACAGGCGCTGCTGTCCTTCCAGCGGGAACAGGGCTTGCTCGCAGACGCGGTCTGCGGACCGCAGACCCTTCGGGCGCTGCGGCAGATCGAGGCTCGCCGGGTTCGGGGTGGTGAGCCCCAGATGCTGCGGGACCTGATCGCGGTTGCCGATGCGGGGCCGAACCTGCTGGGCAAGCGGATCGTCATCGATCCAGGCCACGGCGGCGAGGACCTCGGGGTGCGGACCGGCGACGGGGACAACGCCGTCAACGAATCCGACATCGTCTTCGACCTGGCCACCCGGCTCGAGGGTCGGCTGACGGCGCTCGGCGTGACCACCTGGCTCACCCGGGGCCGCCACGTGGGCTCCGATGACGCGAGCCGGGCCCGCTTCGCCAACGCCCAGGGCGCGGACCTGGTCATCTCGCTGCACGTCGACGCCACACCCAGCCCGCGGGCCAACGGCGTGGCAACCTACTACTACGGCGCCGGCGAGGTGTCGTCGTCCATCGGGGAGCGGTTCGCCGGCCTCGTCCAGCGCGAGGTCGTCGCCCGTACCGGGATGCTGGACGGCAGGACCCACACCAAGTCCTGGACGATGCTGTTGCTGACCTCGATGCCCACGATCCGGCTGGAACTGGGCTACATCTCATCACCGGTGGACCTGCCGCTCCTGGTCGATCCGACCTTCCGTGATCAGGTCGCAGAGGCGCTGTTGGCGGCGATCCAGCGGCTGTACCTGCCGCGCGACCTCGATCCGCCGACCGGAGTGCTGCGGCTACCGGCCTTCGCCACCTGACCGAGGATGGCTCAGTCCCTTCCGAACCGCTTCTCGTTACGCAGCCGGGCCTTCTGAGCCTCGACCTGGCGGTCCCGGGCCGGGGCCTGGGTGACCAGCGCCTCTAGCAGGTGACCGGTGCTGTGGGCGATCTCTGCGACAGCGCGGTCGAAGGCCGCCCGGTTCGCTGCCGAAGGGGCGGCCGCACCACTGACCTTGCGGACGTACTGAAGCGCCGCCGCCAGCACTTCCTGGTCCGTGGCCGGTGGCTGGAAGTTGTGCAGGACCTTGATGTTTCGACACATGGCACAAGCCTGCCAGGTCCGACCTCAGCTGCCCAGCATCACTGGGACTGGGAGTTGACCGGTGCCAGCGCCCGTCCGGTGGTCGTACCGAAGATTCGCTCCAGCGCGTACTCGACGTCGTAGCGCCACGACACCGTCGACTTGAGTTCCATCCTCATCCTCGGATAGATCGGGTGTGGTCGGACCGTCTTGAACCCGACCGACCGCAGGAAGTCAGCGGGCAGCAGGCACCCCTTGGACAGCGGGCCGGTCGAGCCGAACGCCTCGATCGCCCGGACCCCTCGTGGGACGAGCTCAGCCGCCACAGCCTGGGCCAGCATCCTTCCGATACCGGAAGAACGCCATTCCGGCTGCACCAGGGCGTTCATCAGCAGCACCGCGTCGCCACCGACCGGCGACGTCGGAAAGGACACCGACCGAGGGACAAAGCCCGGTGGTGCGAACATCGCGAAACCGGCAGGAACGCCTGCCACGTAGGCGATCTTGCCGCAGCTGCCCCACTCCAGCAGGGTCTCCGACAGCCACGCCTCCTTGGCCAGCCCGGCATCGTGCGGTGCGAGCTCCTTGCCGTCACCGAGCGGACCCAGCTCCCAGAACACACATCGCCGGCAGCCCGTGGGCAGCTCGTCGAGGTTGTCCAGCGTGAGCGGGACGATCCGACGAGACACCGACATGCCTCCTAGCTAAGCCGACCGGGAAGGTAACTGTCCAGGAATTCGCCAAGCCGTCCTATGGCCTCGGTCAGGTCGTCGGCGTACGGCAGCGTCAAGATTCTGAGGTGGTCCGGAGTCGGCCAACTGA
>JBBQFE010000014.1:0-16642 GCA_038321605.1 Mycobacteriales bacterium
TGGCGAGGTCGCTGCTGTCGCTGCTGCTGCTGGCGGACCCGGGTCGACGGATCGGCTGCATTGCGCCGTGGACGGGCCGCCGCTGTCGGTCGATGTCCCGGCACGCAGGGATGGCGCGTAGCGATCGGGCACCGCTCGGACCAACTGGCCAGAGCGGCGGGCGCCGATAGCGCTTTACCTGATGAAACGGTGGATGGCCTCGTTGGCATGGTCCTGAAAGGTCGCGTTGGCCAAGTCGGGGAAGATGCCTGTCTGGTCGACCAAGGGGCCCTTCAGCTTGTTCGCCGAGCTGGCGTAGAACACGCCGCTGGACAATGTCGGGTCGGTGACGCCGTCGACCAGTCGCTTCGCGCCCGCCTCAAGTTTGTGGGAGATGCCAAGGGCGGGCAGGACGTACTTTGCCGCTACTCGCATGGGCAGGGCAACGCCGCTCGACGCCTGGGTGCCGGTGGTGGCGCCGGGGCTCACGGTGACGAAGCGGTGGTCGGGGTACTGGCGGGCCAGGTGTGCCATCCAGAGGGCGCCGATGTACTTGGCCTGGCCGAAGGCGAGGTTGAAGTCAGCCTTCTTGTCGGCAAAGTAGCTGCCGTCGATGACGGTGGCGAGTTCATCGGCTGAGGTCGAGACGAAGGAAGGCCGCGTCATCCGCAGGATCGGAAGTCCCCTGGCCGCTTCGCTTCCGGCGAGAACCGCAACCTCGCCGAGCCGGCCCTCGGCCAGGACCCCTTCGAGCAGAACGACGTGGCCAAGAACGTTCGTGGCGAACACATTGGTGACCCCGTCAGCGGTCACGTTCATCGACTGCGGGCCAATGACACCCGCGTTCATCACCAGGGCGTCGACGGGTCCGCTCACCCCTGCTAGCCCAGCGCGGACCGAGCCGAGATCGGCGACGTCCATCACCACGATGTCGAAGATGCGGCGGCCCGTCGCTGCCTCCAGCTCCGCCTTCGCCGTTGTCGCCCGCGCGTGGCTTCGGCACGCCAGGTAGATGTGGGCCATCTCCGGGCGTAGCGCCAATTGGCGGGCAACGTCCTTGCCGATTCCGCCGTTGGCGCCCGTGATCAGGGCTGTTTTTTCTGGTGGTTTGCTCATCGTTCGTTCACTCGTTTCCGTTAGCTAGAACGTCAGGACGTGACCAGCTGGGTTGGGGCGCTAGTGGCCCGCATCGTCATGCTGAGTCAGGAATGGGTTGCGTGACCCACTATTACAGAGTCAAAATGGGCTGTCAAACCCATAATTTGATACCATCGACCTCATGGTCAGCGACAGGGGCACGGTCAACCACACGAGCGTCCGGCCGAGGCTCACCCCGAAGGGTGAACGCACCCGCGCCCGGATAGTTGAGAACGCCGCCGCCCTGATCCACGAGCGAGGAGTCGCAGCGACCACGTTGGAGGACGTCAAGGTGGCGGCGGAGGTCAGCGGTTCGCAGCTTTACCACTACTTTTCCGATAAGGACGAGCTAGTACAGGCGGTGATCGACTACCAAGCCGACACCATCGTCGAGCACAATCGGCAGGCGCTCGGTAGCCCGGCTGGAATCGAAGCATGGCGACAGATGGTGGTTACCGGGGTGCGGAGCACCCAAGGGAAGGGCGGCTGCGCACTTGGTTCACTCGGCGGCCAGCTGGCCGAGAGTGATCCCGAGGCCCGATCCCTCATCGCGGCCGGCTTTGATCAGTGGGTAGCCACCATCAGCGATGGACTGCGATCGCTTCACGCCGAAGGGAAGCTTTCCTCCGGCATCGACCCGGATGACCTCGCCACCACTCTGCTCGCCACGCTCCAAGGTGGCCTGCTGCTTGCTCAAGTGCAGCGGAGTACCCGCCCGTTCGAGACAGCGGTCGACACCCTTCTTGCACTCTCCATTGGCAGATGAGCCCAAGCGATCCGGCGGCCTGAAACGGAGACTCTCGAGAGTGGGCCCCGTCGGACTCGAACCGACAACCTACGGATTAAAAGTCCGCAGCTCTGCCATTGAGCTAGAGGCCCTGGGGGATACGTAACTCTATCGGGAGAGCCCTACGGAGAACTCTAGGGAAAGCCGATGGTGTGTCCCGCCGAGTTCTAGTGTCTCAGATCGACCGCTGGGGGAGCCGAGTGCGTGCCAAGGGCACGGGCAAAGCTACGTTCAGCGGTTCAGCCAGCCGGTGACCGCGCGTCGCAGGAACTCGGTGTCCCCTTCAATCCCCTGTGGGCTACCTGCTCGATGACCCCAGATGCTCGGTATCGGCAGCAATTCCGCATGCGCGAGGTGTGGCAGTTCGGCGGCGTTGTCGGCCACCCGGAAGTACAGATCGGTTTCGCTTGGTAGCAGCAGCACCCGTGCCTGAATGGCCTTCAGCGCGACGCTCAGGTCGTGGTCGTACTCCGGGGCGGCGCTGATGTCGGCCTCCTGCCAGGTCAGTGCCTGGGCATAGAGGTTTGCCGCCCGGTGGGTGGCGAACGAATCCTCCCAGTCGGCGCGCAGGAAACTATCCAGGTCCGGAGCGCCGAGCTCGGTGCGGAACAACTCCTCCCGGTAGAAGTCCTGGCTCAGCCCCCAGCCGGCGTAGATATGGGCGAAGGCTCGTAGCGCCTTGTGCGGCTCGGCGGAGAACCGTCCGTTACCGAGGTACTCCGGAGCCGCCTCCAGGGTCCGCAGAAGCCCCGAGAGGAACACCCTGTTGTGGACGGAGGTGCGGGCGCTGCCACACACCACGATGGCCCGTTCCACCGCGTCGGGGTAGGCGGCCGCCCAGTGGTAGGCCTGCCCGGCGCCCATCGAAAACCCGTACACCGCTGCCACCCGGTTCACACCGAAGTGCTCGAGGAGCAGCCGCCGCTGCGCACGCACGTTGTCATACATGGTGACCAGCGCTGGGAAGTCATCGTCGTCCGCAGCGCTGGAGGACAGCCCGTTGGAGAACATGTCCGGGATCACGATGAACCAGCGCCCGGGATCCAATATCTGATCGGGCCCGATCAGCCACTGCAGGTCATCGTGGGTGGCGGTGTAGCTACACGGATAGATGATGACGTTATCGCGAGCATCGTTGAGAGTGCCGTGGCTCTGCCAGGTCAGCCGGGCGTTCGTGATCACGCCGCCGCGCTCCACGGGAAAGTCACCGAGCTCGAAAACACCCTCTGCGATCGGCCAGTTCATCGAAACGCTCTCTCTCGTCAGCGGTAGGTCGGCGCGCTCCGCGCCGCCGCGGGAGCCGTGCCCCGAGCAGGAACGGTACGTCAGTCCGGGATGGCGTGTCGGGTCCTCGTGCCAGAATCGAGGGCCCGAAGGCTTCTCTGGCTATGTCGCCTCCCACCGCAGCCGATCCGAAGGAAGGTGTCGAGAGTGAGCCACGAGACCGAAACCCCGCCCGATCCGAAGCGCACGCTGACGGAACGGGAGCTGGCCGGTGAACGACTGCCCGACTGGCGGATGTTGATCGATCGGTTGCATGCCAGTTTCGACACCGGCGACTTCGTCACCGCGGTCAAGCTCGTGGACACAATCTCGCTGGCCGCCGAGGAGATGAACCACCATCCCGACCTCGACCTGGCCTACGGGCGGCTCGACGTCCGGCTCATCAGCCACGA
Source organism: Mycobacteriales bacterium (assembly GCA_038321605.1). GTDB lineage: Bacteria > Actinomycetota > Actinomycetes > Mycobacteriales > Jatrophihabitantaceae > Jatrophihabitans_A. Next base: position 3,580 of record JBBQFE010000014.1, read on the forward strand.
CGTCGGTGGGGTCACCTCACGCGATGTTGCACTGGCCCTCACTATCAGCGAGCTTGCCCTGGCTGCCCGGGTCACACCGCATCCGGAGCGCACCAGCGTGCTGGAACTCGGCCTCGATTCAGCTGACGATGCGGCGATCAGGCCATTCTGGGCGGCGCTGCTCGCCTACGACACGGTCGAGGCATGGGGAGAGATCCAGATCAGCGATGCCACCGGGCGTCGGCCGACGATCTGGTTCCAGCCCACCGAAGCCCACGACGTTCCGCGGCAGCGCTGGCACCTGGACCTGCGCATCCCGCCCGAGGCGGTCGAGGGCCGGATAGCCGCCGCGATCGAGGCTGGCGGCGAGCTCGTCGACGACACCGCCGCGCCGGCATTCTGGGTGCTCGCCGACCCGCAGGGCAACCGTGCCTGTCTGACCACCTGGCAGGGTCGCGAGTAGCCAGCGGCCGACCGGCATGCCATCAACCGACGTGGACGGGGCAGACACCGTCGCGGTCGGAGCGACACACAGTCAGTTGGTGGAAGCCCTGAGCAGCTCGTCGACCAGGGCGCGGACCCGCCCGGCGATGTCGTCGCGAACACTGCGTACGACCTCCAGCGGTTGTCCGGCCGGGTCAGTCAGGTCCCAGTCTTCGTAGCGCTTGCCCGGAAAATAGGGGCAGGTGTCGCCACAGCCCATGGTGACCACGACATCAGCGCGCGACACCTCATCAACGGTGAGGATCTTCGGGTGCTCGCCGGCGATGTCGATGTCGACCTCAGCCATCGCCGCGACAGCGATCGGGTTGATCTGCGCAGCAGGCACCGAACCCGCCGAGCGGACCTCGACGCGGTCACCGGCGAGCTGCCTGAGCCAGCCGGCGGCCATCTGCGAGCGACCTGCGTTGTGGACGCAGACGAACAGCACCATCGGTTTGTACGTCATGTCACTGCTCCTTGAGTGGTGGCGAAGTGGTTTCGGCGGGGAAGCCCCGGCGCAGCCAGAGCGCGAGGTAGACGAGAGCCACCAGAACGGGCACCTCGATCAGCGGGCCGACCACACCCGCTAATGCCTCTCCGCTGGTGACGCCGAAAACGCCGATGGCGACGGCGATGGCGAGTTCGAAGTTATTGCCCGCAGCCGTGAACGCGAGCGTCGCGGTCTTGGCGTAACCGAGTTTGAGCCTGCGACCAAACGCGAAACTCCCGCCGAACATGATCGCGAAGTACGCGAGTAGGGGGGCGGCGATACGCACGACGTCCCAGGGCCGCGAAGTGATGGTGTGACCTTGCAGCGCGAACAGCACCACGATGGTGAACAGCAAACCGTAGAGCGCAACCGGTCCGATCTTGGGCAGGAACCTGGTCTCGTACCACTCCGCTCCCCTGGACCGTTCGCCCAGCGTGCGCGTGAGGAAGCCGGCGACGAGGGGAATGCCCAGGAAGACCAGCACCGATACGACGATAGTGCCCAGCGAGAAATGTGCGTCGGTCTGCGACAGCCCGAGCCAGCCAGGAAGCACGCGTAGGTAGAACCACCCTAGTAACCCGAAGGCCACGATCTGAAAGACCGAGTTGATCGCGACGAGCACGGCAGCTGCCTCGCGGTCGCCGCAGGACAGGTCGTTCCAGATCAACACCATCGCGATGCACCGCGCCAGGCCGACGATGATCAAGCCGGTTCGATAGGCGGGAAGGTCAGGTAACAGCAACCAGGCAAGCGCGAACATCAGCGCGGGCCCGATGATCCAGTTGAGCATCAGCGAGCTGAGCAGTAACTTGCGATCGCCCGTCACCCGGTCGAGCTGGCGGTAGCGAACCTTCGCCAGCACCGGATACATCATCAACAGCAGGCCGACCGCGATCGGCAGGCTCACCGAGCCGACCTTCACGGAGTCGAGACGGTCAGCCAGCGAAGGTATGGCACGGCCCAGCCCGATGCCGACTCCCATCGCGATCACGATCCACAGCGGAAGGAAGCGGTCGAGCGTCGACAGCCGGGCGAGGACCGGAGCATCGGCATCGGCGACCGGGCTCTCCGAAACGAGATCGCTCATGTGCAGCCACACGTCCGGGCCGGGTGCTGGCCCGAGCCACAACACTCTGCCTTCGCTGACGGCTCGCAACACGTCGCCTGTTCGGTCGGCGCGCAGCATGAGGTGGCCTTGGTAGCTCGGACGATGGCGGCGTGCATCCCGGGCGCCGCCTCGTGGGTGAAGGTGACCTCGGCATCGGTAAAGCCAACCGCAGCCAGTCCGTCGAGGTACGCGGTGACCGACAGCGCACCGGCGATGCAACCGACGTAGGAGCCGCGCTCGGCACGCTCGGCCGTGCTGAGCTGATCCTCGGCCACCACGTCAGAGACACCGATGCGACCGCCGGGGCGAAGGACGCGAAACATCTCAGCCAGCACGGCGGGCTTGTCGGTGGACAGGTTGATGACGCAGTTGGAGATCACGACGTCGACCGAGCCGTCCGGCAGCGGGATGTCCTCGATCGTTCCCTTGAGGAAGGCCACGTTCGTCGCGCCGGCCCTGGCCTTGTTCGCCTCCGCGAGTGCGAGCATCTCATCGGTCATGTCAACGCCGTAGGCAAAACCGGTCGGGCCCACGCGCCGCGCGGAGAGCAGTACGTCGATGCCGCCACCCGAGCCGAGGTCAAGCACGGTCTCGCCGGCTTTGAGTTCGGCCACCGCGGTGGGGTTGCCGCAGCCGAGGCTGGCAGCGACGGCATCGGCGGGCAGTTCGCCTTGCTCACCCACGCTGTAGAGCGCAGCGCCGAAGCTCGCATCCACCTCGCCGGTCCCGCCACAGCAGGAGTCGTTGGCTGCCGGTGCGCAACACTGGTCTGCGGCGTTCAGCATTGTCAACGCGTCACTGGTCGCTGTGGTCACTGCTGTGGCGGCCTCGGCGTAGCGCTGGCGGACTTGCTCTCTCACATCTGCTTCGGTCACGACAATCTCCGATCGACGAGCTTCGATGCATGGATCATGTTCGATGCATCGACGTTTGTCAATGTGAGTGGCATACTGGGGCGTATGGCCGGAACCCGACTCCCAGCGCTCAGCGATCTGGACGCCTGCTGCTCGCCGCTCACCGGCGGTGTGCTCGACGTCGAATCGGCCGAACGGCTGGCCCGCTTGTTCAAGGCGCTCGGCGATCCGACGCGGGTTCGCCTGCTCTCGATGATCGCTGCGACCGAGGGCGGCGAGGCCTGCATCTGTGATCTGACCGCTCCGGTCGGGCTGTCGCAGCCCACGGTTTCGCACCACATGAAGCAGCTTGTCGACGCCGGACTGGTCACGCGCGATCAGCGGGGCAAATGGGCCTACTACGCAGTCGTGCCGAGCGCCCTGGATGCGCTCGCCGACGCGCTCACGTCGCAGCGCTTCGCCCGCACCTGAGCCAACAAGCGACCGGCGTCCACAGCGTCGACCAGCCCGCTAACCCCTTGGCCACCCCGGCATCATGCCGTAGACCGCCACCGCCCTCGAGCAAATCTCAGGAACGATACTCGGGGTTGGCGAAGTCGAACCGCGTCCCGGCATCCCACTCCCGCCGCTGGTTGCCGTACGCCGGAAACCCGCCGGATCGCTTCAGCATCGCGGCAAGGTGCATGAGGTTCCAGGACATGAAGGTCGTGTTGCGGTTGGTGAAGTCATTGCCGAGGCCGGCGCGGGAGCCGTCGGGCAGCACGTCACCGTAACTAGGCCCGGGCCCGGCTTCACCGATCCAGCCGGCATCTGCCTGGGGCGGAATGCTGTAGCCGATGTGCTGAAGGCTGTAGAGGACGTTTGACGTGCAATGCTTGATCCCGTCCTCGTTGCCGGTGATGAGACACCCGCCGACCCGACCGTAGTAGAGCCACTGGCCGCGGTCGTTCAGCTCACCGGAATGTGCATACAGACGCTCGATGATCTTCTTGGTCTCACTGCTGTTGTCGCCGAGCCAGATCGGCCCGGCGATGACCAGGATGTCGGCTGCCAACACGCGCGGAAACAGCTGCGGCCACTCGTCGCTGGCCCAACCGTGATCACGCATGTCGGGATATACGCCGGTGGCGATGTCATGGTCGACCGATCGGAACTGGTCGACCGACACGCCCTGCTTGACCATGATGTCGGCGCTGATGTCGATCAGCAGCTGCGTGTGGCTGACACCGGGTGATCGGGTCAGTGTGGTGTTGATGAACAGCGCGCTCAGGTCGGAGAGTTCGGGCTTGTGCTCGGGCATGGCAACCTCGCAGAGGTATTCGGGAAGTGGTTCGCCCAGGACGCTAAACCTTTGTCGTTCGGGCCGGTATCGAATCGGCCGCAGTTCCGCAACTCGTCAGAATCACCGTAGGGGCCGGAGCGCTGTGAGGACCGATTGGTGGGTGAGCCAGCCGAGAACCAGATCGCCGCCGGGATCCAGGACCGGCACGCCGCCCGCGGCAGTTTCCAGCGTGTCGAGAGTGTCGGCGAGAAGCTGGTCGGCCCGTACGGTCTGTGGGAGGTCGACGTGGTCGGCTACCGCTGCGTTGTCGTGCGTCCCGTCGGCGAGAGCTTCGGCGACGGTGTGGGCGGTGATGATGCCCCGGTAGTTGCCGTCGCGGTCGACCACGGGTAGCTGGCCGCGGCTGGCGTGTGCGAGTTGGAAGCCAACCTCGAGCAGGGTCCGGTTCTGGCGGACGGATTCCCCGACGGGCTCCATGACGTCAGCGGCGGTGCTGGTGGCAAAGGCAAGGTCGGTGGCGGCCGACTCGTCGAGATCGACCCCGCGGCGGCGCAGCTTCAGGGTGTAGATGGTGTCGCGCGAGATCAGGTGGCTCATGCCGGTGGCGAGCACGATCGCAGTCATCAGGGGCAGGATGATCGAGTATTCACCGGTCAGTTCGAACAGGATGACCACGGCCGTGATCGGTGCCCGGGCCGATCCGGCGAACACTGCGCCCATCCCGATCAGTGCGTAGGCACCAGCCGGGCCGGCGATGTCGGGCGCGATCTGGTGCAGGGCCTGGCCATACGCTGCGCCGAGCATGGCGCCGATGAAGAGGCTCGGTGCGAACACCCCGCCGGAGCCGCCGATGCCGATGGTCAGGCTGGTGGCGACCATCTTGCCGAGCAGCAGCAGTACCAGGAAGCCGATCGCGTACTTGCCGGCGATGCCGTTGCCCAACACCGGGTAGCCCACTCCGTACATCTCGGGTAGAACCAGCAGCAGCCCACCGAGCAGTAGCCCTCCGATGGCGGGGCGGAGCCACTCCGGGCCTCGCCAGGCCCAGTCACAGGCGTCCTCGATCCAGTAAAGGACACGGGTGAAGCCGACCCCGACGATGCCGGCTATCAGCCCCAGCAGCGCAAACAGCAGGTACTGCGACAGGTGATCGACGGTGAAGGCGGGCAGGTGCAGAAACGGCTGGTTGCCCAGTGCCGCCCTGCCGATGACACTGGCGGTGACTGAGGCGAGCACAACCATGCCGAAGGACTGGCCGTTGAAGTCGCGCAGGATGAGTTCCATTGCGAAGAAGACTCCGGCCAGCGGCGCGTTGAACGTGGCCGAGATTCCGCCGGCCGCTCCGCAGGCAACCAGGAGCCGCATCCGTTCCTCATTGACCCGCACCACTCGTCCCAGGGTGGAACCGAGTGCGGAGCCGATCTGCACGATCGGGCCTTCCCGCCCGACCGATCCGCCCCCACCAATGCACAGCGCGGAGGCCAACGCTTTGACCGCCGCCACCTGCGGGGCGATCCGGCCACCTTTGCGGGCAACGGCGAACATCACCTCCGGTACCCCGTGGCCACGCGCCTCGCGGGCGAAGAAGTGCACCAGCGGGCCGTACAACAGCCCCGCCACAACCGGTGCGAAGAGCACGAACCACCGCCCCAGGCCCGGGACGTGGGGATTGGCGACATGACCGAGACCCGAGTAGTCAGCATGACCGGACAGCGCCAGCGTGAACGTCCTGATCAGCCACCGGAACACCACGGCTCCGACCCCGGCGCCCGCGCCGACGAGCACACTCAGGCCCAGCAAGCCGCCGCTGGACCCTCGTAGTGCGGTCACCAGACGCGGCCAGCCGAGTTGCACGGGTAGCGCCCGGGAGAGAATGGGTTGGCGCGGCCCGCGCGCCGGGTCGGTCAGGTCCGATGAAGTCATCTTTGCAGTATGCAATGGTTGCGTTATGCTTGGGAAATGGGGAAGTAGTGTCCGTGAGAAAGGCAACAACGCCCACCGCGGGCCGTCGGAGCGCCTCAGCCGGCGATGTCGACGAGCTGGTCACGGCTGTGCTGGGTGCGTCCCGGGTGCTGGTCGGGGTATCGGCACGCTCGCTGTCGGACATCGAGGATGCTGTCACGATCACCCAGTTCCGCACGCTGGTGGTGCTGAGCAATTCCGGTGAGATCAACCTCAACAAGCTGGCAGAGCTGCTCGACGTGACTGCCTCGACCGCGATGCGGATGATCGACCGGCTGCTTGCCGCTGATCTGGTCACCCGCCGCGACAACCCGGCAAACCGGAGAGAGGTGGTGCTCGGTCTGACCGAGACTGGCGAACAGCTCGTACGTCAGGTGACTGCCAAACGCCGCCGTGAGATCGCCCGGATCGTGACTGCCATGCCGCATGCGCAGCGCACCGACCTCGTGGCCGCATTGCGCGCGTTCGCTGATGCCGCCGGCGAGCCCGAACCGAGATCAGCAGGCGGCGCCGCACTCGGTTGGTGAGCGCCGGGTGCTGTGATCGATTGCGACCGCAGGGGCGCACACCGTCACTGCACCCCTAGATCGTCCCAGCGCTCCCCGGCGCGTGGCCGGTCGCGGGTTCAGCGAATCCGAAGCAGGTTCTTGGCCAGACCCTCGAGCACCCGCATCCGCGCCACGTCCTCGGCCCGCTCCGGGTCCCGCGCCACCAGAGCGTCCACCAGTTCCTGATGGCCGGCGATCGAGGTCCGCACGTCGTCGTCGCTGAGAAAGCCACCGATCCGGTGCACGAAGTAGAAGTCGCTGTTGCGCTGGATCTGCTCGGCCAGGCGGGCGTTGCCGGATGCTGCGATGACCGCGTTGTGAAAGTCGTCGTTGTGCGCGATCAGGTGCCCACGGCTGCTCTGTTCCAGCGCCGTCACGTAGCTCTCGTGGATGCTGACGATCTCTTTCAGCTGCAGCTCGGTCGCGCGCTCGGCCGCCAGCCGGGCGGCATAACCCTCGAGCGCCGCCCGGACCTCGAAGATGTCCTGGATCTCCTGCGCCGAGTGCTCGCGCACGACCCAGCCGCGACGCAGACTGATGACCAGCCCGTCCGCCACCAGTTGGGGCATGCTCTCGCGGACCGGGGTTCGACTGACGTTGAGCCGCTTGGCCAGATCGGCCTCGATGAGCCGCTCGTTCGGACGGATCCGCCCCTCGACAATGGCGCGCCGCAACTGCTCGTAGACCTCGGTGGCGCGGTTCGGTGCAGCCTCGCTGTCAGCGAGCGAGGGTCCGGCAAGGAAGTCGCCAGCCATGGCCTGCCTTCCTCGCGCGATGGTGTGGGTACCCACGGATTCTAGCGGGCCGCCTCTGGCGGAAGGGCCGCCACGACGTCAATTTCGACCAGAATGCCACGCAGCGACGAGCCCACCGTCGTACGGGCGGGGTAGGGAGCTGTGAAGAACTCCTGGTAAACCTCGTTGAAGTCGGCGAAGTCGGCGATGTCGGCGAGGTGGACCTGCACCTTGACCACGTCGGCGGCAGAACAGCCGCAGCTGCGCAGCACGGTGACCAGGTTGGTCAGCACCTGGCGGGACTGCGCAGCGATGCCGTCGACCAGCTCGCCGGTGGCGGGGTCGACCGGTCGCTGGCCGGAAAGGAACAGCAGGCCGCCGGCGCTGACGGCATGGGAGTACGGACCACCCGGTGCGGGCGCATCCTCGGCCAGATGGTGTTGCATCGCTACCTCCGTCGGTCGTACGTGAGTGAACTGTTCATGGGTGCTCAGGCAGCCTTCAGGCCATGACCGGTCAGTGCGACGACGGCGGGTCCGGGCGGCGCTGATCCCTGGCGCCAGGCGGCCCAGGCGGCTGCGCTGGTGGGTTCGACGTAGAACCCGCTGCCCGCGAGTTCCTGCTGGGCGGCGATGATCTCGCTGCGACCCACCACGCTCACCCGAATGTCGTAGTCGCTGAATCGGCTTCGCATCTGGTCGAGCCGGGCCGGTCGGGAGATGGCGATACCTTCGGCCAACGGTCTGGCCGCCTCGGCCGATTCACCGTTGTCGACCGCCGCTGATTGCCGGTCGTCGGGCGCCAGTGGTGAGTAACCTGCGGCCTGGGCGAGCAGGAGCCGTGGCGTCCGATCCAGCCAGCCGGCGGCGCGCAGCTCCTGCAGCCCGCGCAGGACGCCGAGCAGCAGGCTGCCGCTGCCCACGGGCAATACCAGCGTCTCGGTGTCCGGCCGTTCGGCGAGCACCTCGTACACCCAGGCCTTCGTGCCTTCGAGAAAGAACGGGTTGAGTGCGTGGCTGGCGTGCAGGGCCCCGGTACGTGTTGCGTAGTCACCGGCGGCGGCCGTGGCAGCCTCCCGAGCGCCCGGGACCTCTGACAACACCGCACCGTAGGCGGTGATCTGGCGGACCTTGTTCGGCGAGGTGCCGCCGGGTACGAAGACCCGACAGCGCAGGCCGGCCCGCGCCGCATGCGCAGCCAGCGCCGCGGCGGCGTTTCCGCTGCTGTCGACGACGACTTCTGCCGCGCCCAGCTGCCACGCCAGCGCCGCGAGCAGGTGCGCACCCCGGTCCTTGAACGAGCCGGTGGGCTGCAGGTGATCACACTTGAGCCAGACCTCGTCGGCGCCTGGCCACCTCAGCAGCGGCGTGACGCCGACCCCCAGGTCGGACACGGCGACAGCCTGGTCCGAAAGCCAGGTCAGCGGAAGGGGGAACCGCTGCCCGGACTGTCGCCCGGGCGGTACCAGCACAGGCAGGTCGAGCACGCCGCCGCAGTCGCAGCGACTTCGACGCACCTCGACAGCCATCGACCGGGCACAGCGTGAGCACCGGTAGCGCACCGCCAGCTCGATCTGAAGGGACGGGCTGCTGCTCACAGGCTGTGCCGCATACCTTCCACCGCTATCCGCTCGACCACCCGTCCAGCGCGGACGCCGTAGATCTCAGGCTGCAGGTCCATCCAGACACACACGTGGATCGGCAGGATCCGCACCCGATCCCCGACGCTGACGTTGCCTTCGGCGGCCGGCAGCTCGAGAACTCCGTGCTCCTCCGACATCCGCGCGAAGCGGGCCAGCGGATACTCCACCGGATAGCCGTGACCGAACTCGACGTCGCGGCTGGTGGTCAACGACTTGCTGCCGGCGTCCAGGGTCACCCGCGAGCCGTTCATGCTCACCACCGTGCTCAGCATGCTGGCGGCGATGTCATCGACCGTGCACGCGAACCGCCCGAGGGTACGAAGGTCGTTGTAGACGTAGGTTCCCGGCCGGATCTCGGTGATCCCGTCCGAGCGACGCAGGTACGGGCTGGTGATCGTCGAGCCCGCGGACACCACCGGTACGTCCAGGCCGTGCGCCTCGAGCTGCTCGCGGACCGCGCCCATCACCGCCGCCTCACCCCTGGCGACCTGCTCGATCTCAGCCCGGGTCGCCACGTCGTGGGCGTGGCCGGCGTGCGTCATGATCCCGAGGAATTCCAGGCCATCGGCTCGGGCGACGTCGAGAGCGACGGTGAGGACCTCGTCCGGATCCGCACCGACCCGGTGCATGCCCGTGTCGACATCCACCAACACCCTGATGTTCACGCCCAGCGACTTGGCATAGCGCCGGTATTCCTCGGTGATCTCGAGGGAATCGGTCACCAACGTGAGGCGCCGGTCGCCAGCGAGGGCGTCCAACCGCTCCAGCTTGCGTGGCCCGATGAGCGGGTAGGCGACCAGGACGTCCTCGGCCGCACTGGCGGCCATCACCGCCGCCTCTGACCCGGTGGCGACACATACTCCGCGGGCGCCGGCGGTGAGCTGTCGGTCCGCGATGGCCAGACTCTTGTGCGACTTCACGTGCGGACGCAGCACGAAGCCCTGCTCGTCGGCGAAGGCCTGCATGCCGGCGATGTTGGCCTCGACGACATCGAGGTCGATCAGGACGGCCGGCGTGTCCAGCTGGGTGTCTTCCAGGTCGAGGGGAAGCTCAGCCAGCTCGCTCAGCGGTACCTGCGGTTCGGCGGTGGGGTGTGCTTTCACAGGGCCACGACAGCGGTCTTGATCTGCCCGAAGCCGCGCAGGCCCTCGGCGCCCTTCTCCCGGCCGTGTCCAGAGCGCTTGAAGCCACCGAACGGTAGCTCCACCCCGCCTGAAGCGCCATAGGTGTTGACGAACACCTGGCCGGAGATGACATCGCGGATCATCCGGTGCGCGGTCGAGACGTTCGAGGTCCAGACGCCGGCGACCAGGCCGTAGTCGGTTCCGTTGGCCAGCGCGATCGCCTCATCGATATCGGTGAAACTGCTGACCACCAGCACCGGTCCGAAGATCTCTTCCTGCGCCAGCCGGCTCTTGGGATCGACATCGTCGATCAGGGTCGGCTGGACGTAGAACCCGGCACCGAGCTCGCCGCCGTTGAGGGCCTTGCCGCCGAAGCGGATCGTGCCTTCTTGCTCGGCTAGCTCGATGTAGCCGAGCACCCGCGAACGCTGGTCGTCGGAGATCAGCGGGCCGAGGGTGGGGTCGCTGAGGGCCGGTCCGATGTCGACCGACTCGAAGACCGCGGCGAGACGTCCGACGAGTTCGTCGTGGATGCTGTGCTCGACCAGCAGGCGCGCGCCGGCCGAACAGGTCTGGCCCGCGTTCTGCAGGATGGCATTGACGATGACCGGCACCGCGCGATCGAGGTCGGCATCGGCGAACACGATGTTCGGCGACTTGCCACCCAGCTCCATGGTGACCGGAATGACGCGGTCAGCCGCGGCATGGCTGATCAGCTTGCCGACCTCGACCGATCCGGTAAAGGAGATGTGGTCGATGTCCGGATGACCGGTGAGCGCGGCGCCGGTGGTCTCGCCGTAGCCGGTGATCACGTTGAACAGGCCCGGGGCGAGCCCGGCCTCCAGTCCGAGCTCGGCCATGTGCAGCGCGGTGAGCGGTGTCTCTTCGGCGGGCTTGAGCACGCAGGCATTTCCCATCGCCAGCGATGGGGCAATCGAGCGCGCGAGAATCTGCAGCGGGTAGTTCCACGGTGTGATGTGAGCGGTGACGCCGTGCGGTTCCCACCTGCTGTAGATGAGGGTCTCGTCGTTGAGCGGGATGGTTGTGCCGTAGAAGGTCTCGATGGCGCTGGCGTAGAAGTCGAAGTAGCGCGCGGTGATCTCGGTGTCGCGGCGGGCCTGCTTCAGCGGTTTGCCGGTCTGGCGGGCTTCAAGCTCGGCCAGCACTTCGAGGTCGCGTTCCACCAGCTGGCCGATGGTCCGCAGGATGCGCGCCCGGTCCGCCGTCGCCACCCGCCGCCACGCCGCGCCGGCCTGACGGGCCGCAGCCACCGCCTGGTCGACCTCTGCTGCTGAGCAGTGTGCGGTTTCGGCGAAGATCTCTCCGGAGGACGGATCGGTGACGGGCACGGTGGTCTCGGTGTGTACCCGCTTGCCATTGATGAGAGCGCCTGCCTGCTGCATGACTGGATCCATTTCGTCGGTACGGTTCGGTGCTGTTCGGGTGGGGTCGAGCCGGTCCCCGCGGGTCACTGCGCGGTGAAGCCGCCATCGATGGTCAGGCAGCTGCCGACAGCGAACGAGCTGTCGTCGCTGGCCAGCCACAGTGCGCCGTGGGCGATCTCGCGCGGTTCGGCCACCCGCATGATGGGAGCCCAGGTCGCCTGGTCCGCCGCGGTCTTCGCCGGATCGACGCTGTTGTCGACCTCGGCCTGCAGCAGCGGCGTACGGGTGATGCCGGGGCAGAGCGAGTTGACCCGGATGCCGTAGCGGATCAGGTCAAGGGCGAGGGACTTCGTGAACATGATGACCGCACCCTTGCTCGCGTTGTAGGCGGGCGACTCCGGGACTGCGACGATGCCCATCTCGGACCCGAGGGTGATGATCGACCCGCCGCCGTTCTCCTTCAGGTGGGGGATCGCGTGCTTCACCAGGGTGTACATCCCCTTGACATTGGTGGTCAGCACCCGGTCCCACTCGTCCTCGCCGAGCAACTCGATCGGGGCGACGCTGGTGATACCCGCATTGCACACCAGCACGTCGAGATGCCCGAGACGCTGCACGGTCGCCGACACCATTTCGCCCGCGTCGTCCATGCTGCGGACGTCACCTGCGACACCGCTGATCTCGCCGTAGTGGGAGAGCTCCTGCACAGCCTCGGTCAGGGCGTCGGCGTTGATGTCGGTGACGACGACCCGCGCCCCCTCCTCCAGGAACAGCTGGGCAATCGCCTTGCCGATGCCCGACGCGCCACCGGAGATGAGCGCTGTCTTTTCTGCTAGCCGTGCCATTCGTGCCTCCTGATTGCGCGTGGTCTGAACGGGGTCGCGGTCACCTGCCGCCGAAAGGGGCGGCAGGTGACCGGAGACCGACCTACGCTAGTTCTTTGTCTGCAGGTTCTGCTGGGTTCATCGGTGACAGGCCCCTCGGCTCGGGAAGCACGTCCTGAGCTTCCGGAAGTGCTTCGGCCTCCAGGAACAGCACCTGGCCGATTCGCTCCAGGGCCTGGGATCCGCGCCGCTTGAGGATGGTTCCCCACACCGCGGAGACGACCACCACGCCGATGATGATCCACGGCATGACGTTCAGCGGTGAGACCGGCCACGGGTGGATGTTCAGCCAGATGGCCGCCAGGAAGGTGGCCGAGGACAGCGCCGGGAAGACCGCGTGCAGCAGTACCGAGAATTCGGCCGGGTGTCGCTTGCGCATGAACACCGGCAGCGCGATGTTCGTGACGATGAAGATCGGCAGAATGCCCAGCGAGGACAAGTAACCCAGGTTGCCGAACGCGGCCATGGGTCCCCAGCCGGCGCCGGCGATGAGGCCGACTACGAGGGTGCCGACGGAGTAGGTGACGATGGCGACGTGTGGCGTGTTGTGCCGCGGGTGGGTGCGTCCGAGGGCCTTGGGCAGCAGCC
>JBBQFE010000015.1:0-16025 GCA_038321605.1 Mycobacteriales bacterium
CACTCCCGCACCGACGTATGAGATCACGGCCGGCAAGACCTATCAGCTGTCGAGTTCCGGCGGGGTGAAGGCGCTCACCAAGCAGGGCGTTCTCGGTGCCGGGACGTCGCTGACCTGCACCGCCGCCGCCGCCGACGGCGCCACGGAGCAACTCACCATGGACTCCACGAAGGACGACGTCCGCGACCTGCACGTGTTCGCGACGTTCACCGCCACTCAGTCGGGCAGTTTTCACTTCGCCTGCGCCGCTGTGCCCGAGGTGTTCGTCGATGATGCCGAGGATTCTCCTGCTGACCTGTCGGCGTTGCTGGTTCTGCTCGCCACGGTGATCGCCCTGGTGGGCATTGCTGCGGTGCTCTCCGGTGCCTACGACCTGCCTGGCCGGCCCGAGTCAGATCAGGCGGGCGTCCAGATGGCCGAACGGGGCGTCGATTCGCTGTAACCGCTCGGCCAGCCGTTCGGCGCCCGGCCGGTCACCGATCTCGATGAGTTCGGCCAACTCGTGGAACCGTCCCGCGTGCGATCTGGCCCTGCCGCGGGCGTACTCGGCAGCCGAGTTCCGGGTGACCATGAACGCCCAGTCACTCGAGGTCAGCAGGAACGCCTCGTGTGCCAGTTGATCCAGCACCGCGTCCCGGCCACCGAGTCCGTCCTGCCCGTTGGTGGTGCTGGCGCTCTGGCCGGTGCGGTTGGGCTGCTGGTCCGACGGCAGGTCCAGGATGCTGAACAGCCGCTTCTGGACCTCAGCTGCCTCGGCCACCAGGTCGGCCACCTCGTCGTTGTCCCAGACCCGCCAATCCTGACCCGATCCCCAGGAGGACGGACCGAGCTCAACCTGACCGGCGACCAGACCGGTGTCGCGCACCCGATCCAGGGTGCTCAGCCGGACCCCTGCCAGCGGCAGCAGCCGCAGCACTGCCTCCAGGAACTGCGGACCCTCGTACCACCAGTGTCCGAACAGCTCGGTGTCGAACGCGGCGACCGCGAGGCCCGGCCTGCCCAGCTCGGCCTGGATGTCAGCGAAACGCTGCACCACCCGGTCGACGAACCGGACCGCATCCTGCGCGGCCGCCGCGGTGCCGCGCGCCGGCGAATAGGGTTTCTTGGCCTCGCCTGGAACCTGCAGGCCCGTGACGCTGGCCGCGCGGAATCCCGAGGCGTGGTCGAAGGCATGAAAGTCGCGGTAGTCCCCACCCGCCGGATACCCGGTGCCGGCCGCCCAGATCAGGGCGGACAGCGGCCGGTCCCTGGCGAACACGGTCACCCCTGCGTCGCCGACCCGGTGAGCGGTGCTGGTCCGGTCAGCGACCGCGGGACCGTCGACGAGGAAATGCGTCACGCCGTGTTGGGCATAGAGGTACTCCAGGCCGGGCGCATAGCCACACTCCGGAGCCCAGATCCCGCGTGGGCGAACACCGAGCCGCACCAGCGGATCTGCCAACCCGGTCGCGAGCTGGGCGCTGGCGAACCGGTCGGTGAGCAAAGGCTGGAACGGGTGGGTGGCCGGCCCGCCCAGCAACTCCACAACGCCGGCATCGACCAGCGGACGGAGGACCGAGGACAGTCCGCCGGTGAGCCAGCGATCCTCCAGATCCGCCAGACAGCTAGTTGCAGCTGAGCGCTCGTGGGCTGCGAGCTCGCCGAGCCTGCCTGCGGCGTTCAACTCCTCGGCACGCAACTGCCAGCGCGCGGTCCAGGAGTGCAGCTCCTGCAGGCAGTAGGGGTCATCCATCATGGCGGCGACGATCGGCGTCACTCCGAGGCTGAGCAGGTCACGACGGCCCTCAGCGGCAAGGGACTCGAGCATCACCAGAACGCGCCGCCAGGATCCGGCGAAGGCCTGGTGCAACCATTCCTCGCCTACCGGCCAGGTACCCGCGTGCGGCACCCAGGGCAGGTGGGTGTGCAGGACGAGGCAGAGCGTGCCGATCGGTTCCGTACCCGTGGGGTACGTGCCGGTGGATTCGTTTCCGGCGTACCGGAACGTCACAGCCGACGGCCCAGCAGGATCAGGTCGAGACAGTCCGCAGTGGCGGTGTCTCGTACCTCGAAGTCGTCGGCGCTGACACCGCCGACATCGGCGACCAGCTGGGCGGACCACTGCTCAGGTGGGTGTGCCAGCTGGGCGGCGACCAGTGATCCGTCACCTGATGCCGCGTACTCCCGGTCGAGCCCGGCCAACCGCGAACCGCCGTGAAGTCCGAGCACCGACGTGACCGACAGGGGGTGACGGTTCACCAGGTCGAACAGCTCGCTAGCCGTGAATTCGTGAGTGTGAAAGGGATTCATCGGGGTCTGCAGGCCGGGCGAGATCGTCAGACGGTTGGGGGTGGTGAGCATCAGTACGCCGCCTGGCCTGAGGACGCGGGCGCATTCGGCAATGAACTGCTGGTGGTCCCACACGTGCTCGATGACCTGCAGGCTGGCCACCACATCCGCGGTGCCCGACTTGATCGGTAGGGCTGCAAGGTTGGCTTGGACCACCTCGATGCGGTGGTACGTGGACGCCGCATGCTGGACGGCTGACCGGTCGTAGTCGATGGCCAGCACCGTGTCGACCCGGTCGGCGAACGCCGCCGCTCCGTAGCCCTCACCACAGCCGACCTCCACCAGGAACCCGCCGGACAGCCGCAGGCCCAGATGCCGGTAGGCGGCCTCATGTCGGCGAAACCAGTAGTTCTCGCTGGCGACGCCGGGCACGGTGCGTTCGCCGGTGAGTGACAACTTCCCCATGTACAGGCCGCGGTCAGCCGTCGAGGGTGATGGCTTCGGTCGGACAACTCTGGGCGGCTTCGGTCACCGTGGCCTTCAACGCTTCCGGCACGTCGTCGGCGATCAGGACGTAGAGGTACCCGTCGGTCCGCACCTCGAAAGCGGACGGGCAGACCTGAGCGCACACACCGGTGGACGCGCAGGAGTCATAGTCGACGGTGATCTTCATGAAGGCGTCCCCTGTCGCAGTCGTGCCCTGTCGCAGTTCCTTTGGGCGTGCATCGAACCCTACTGGTTGTCGGTCACAGCGAATCGGTCACAGCGTGATGCGACCTACGCCCGGACATACCAGGCTGCCCAGCCACACGACGCCGTCCCGCTCCCGCACTCCACTGCACATGTAGAAGGTGTCATTGGGCTGCTGCAGATCGTGCACCAGCGCACCGGTGCCGTCGAAAGCCTGGGTGAAGACCGTGCGCGCCTCCTTGGGCTGCAGCACCTCGGGCAGTGCCCAGGCCGCCGACCGCAGAAGCGGAGCTCGCGACGACAGCACGTCCAGCAGGCGGTTCCGGGTGGAAGGCAGGGCTACCCAGAACAGCCCGTCGCTACCGAGAGAAACGTTGTCGGGGAAGGCGGGCAGGTTGTCGATGAATTGCTCCCGGACGCCCGCCGAATCGCCGGTCAACCACAGCCGTTCGACGGAGTAGGACGCGGTCTGGGCGAACACCAGGAATGACTCGTCGGCCGACAGCGCGACGCCGTTCGGAAAATGCAGGCCCGACAGCAGCACGGTGACGGTTCCGTCCGGATCCCGGCGCAGCAGCCTTCCGGTGTCACCGTGTTCGAGCAGGTCGCCCTTATAGTCCTCGACGCCGAAGCGGGTCGAGGAATCGGTGAAATAGATCGTCGAGTCCCGGGCCACCGCCGCGTTGTTGCAGAACTTCATGGGCACGCCGTCGATGGCGCCTACCAGGACCTGCACCTCGGCGGTCTCGGGCCAGACCCGCAGCACGCCCCGCTCGGCATCGCACACCACCAGGCCGCCTTCGGGATGGAATTCGCAGCCCAGAGGTCGGCCTCCGGTACGGGCGACCTCGGTGATGCAACCGCCGTCGGCAGCGACCCGGAGGATCCTGCCGTCCGCCAGGCCGGTCAGCACGCTGCCGTCGGTGTCGATCAGCACATCCTCGCTGCCATTGCCGGGCAGGCCGATCACGGTGACGACGGCCGGCGGTTCACTGGCACGACGGCGAGCGCGGGCGGTTGCAGCAGGGGGCTGCCACACCACCGGTCGGATCCTGGTGCGAGCCTTCTTGCTGGCATCCTCGACACCGCTGCCACCGGGGCTGACCTCGTCCACCTGACCTCCAGAGCGTGAGTGACTCGAAACACCATACGGCTCGGTCACCTTGACTTGCTACCGGTGGGTAACATCGGCAATATCGTGGAAACGCTGTAGAACTGGTTCACAAGGCCGTTCCCAGCCGCGCCGGCGATCACACACGCTGGTCGGCCGGGGTTTACACAGCATCGACAAGAGTGAGGATCCAAGAGCGGATGAATATTGTCGTCCTGATGAAGCAGGTCCCGGACACGTACGCGGAGCGCAAGTTGCAGGCCGCGGACAACACGCTGGACCGCGACGCCTCTGACGCCGTGATCAACGAGATCGACGAGTACGCCATCGAAGAGGGTCTGCTGCTCAAAGAGGCGCACGGCGGCGAGGTCACCATTCTGACGATGGGTCCGGATCGGGCCACCGAGTCACTGCGCAAGGCGCTGTCGATGGGCGCCGACAAGGCGGTGCACGTGCTTGACGACGCGCTGCACGGCTCATGCGCGATCACCACGGCGAAGGTGCTTGCCAAGGCTCTCGCAACGATCGAGTACGACCTGGTGATCGCCGGCTCGGAAGCCACCGACTCCCGTCTGTCCGTCATCCCCGCGCTGGTGGCCGAGGCGCTGGGTACCGCCCAGCTCTCCGGTGCTCGCAAGGTGACGGTCGAGGGTTCGACCGTGACGATCGAACGCGCCACCGACACCGGTTTCGACCGGATCCAGGGCACCTCTCCTGCGGTGGTGAGCGTGGTCGAGAAGATCAACGAACCGCGTTACCCGTCCTTCAAGGGCATCATGGCTGCGAAGTCCAAGCCGGTCACCACCCTGACGCTGGCCGACCTCGGCATCGCCGCCGATGAGGTCGGCCTGGCTGCCTCGACGACCACCGTCGAATCCTTCGAGGAGGCACCCCCGCGCGCTGCGGGCACGGTGGTCAAGGACGAGGGCGCCGGCGGATCCGCGATCGCCGAGTACCTCGCCAACAAGAAGCTCATCTGAGCCGGTAGGCATCCACTCAACCGGCCCTCCAGTGCGAGCGGCCGGATCGGATAGATAGGAATTCGCACCATGGCTGAGGTATTGGTACTCGTCGATTCGGCGAACGGAACGGTCAAGAAGTCGACCCTGGAACTGCTGACGGCGGCGCGCGCATTGGGCGAACCGTCCGCCGTCGTGATCGGTGCACCCGGCACCGCCGCGGCACTCACCGCAAAGCTGGCTGAGTACGGCGCGGCGAAGATCTATGTCGCGGAGAGCCCGGAGGTCGATGACTACCTCGTGGCGCCCAAGGCCGAGGTGCTGGCCCAGATCGCGTCAACGGCAACGCCCGCCGCGATCCTGGTGGCCTCGACCGCGGAGAACAAGGAGATCGCCGCCCGCACGGCCTTCAAGCTCGACTCGGGCTTTCTCGCCGATGCTGTCGAGATCTCCGCGACGGGAAGCACCAAGCAGTCCATCTTCGGTGGCGCGGTGACTGTGACGTCCAAGGTCGCCAAGGGCGTACCGGTGATCAGCCTGCGTGCCAACTCGGTGGCGGCCACCGCGGAGCCGGCCGCCGGCGAGGAGGTCGCAGTGACCGTCACGCTGTCGGACGCCGCCAAGTCGTCCAAGGTTCTGGAGCGGGTGGAAGAGGCCAAGGGCTCGCGCCCGTCGCTGCAGGATGCTTCGGTCATCGTGTCGGGCGGCCGTGGAGTCGGCTCCGGAGAGAACTTCTCGGTGGTGGAGCAGGTGGCCGATTCCATCGGTGCTGCGGTGGGTGCATCCCGGGCTGCCACTGATGCCGGCTGGGTCCCGCACCAGATGCAGGTCGGACAGACCGGCGTCACCGTGTCTCCCCAGCTCTACATCGCCCTGGGTATCTCCGGCGCCATCCAGCACCGGGCGGGCATGCAAACGTCCAAGACCATCGTTGCGGTGAACAAGGACCCTGAGGCGCCCATCTTCGAGCTCGCGGACTTCGGCGTCGTCGGCGATCTGTTCACCGTGGCACCTCAGCTCGCGGACGAGGTCAGCAAGCGCAAGGGCTGAGTCGCTCCGCCGGCTCGGCGAGTGCGGGCCGGAGGCCGAACGACGTAGTACGCGGGCCGGTTCCTTCGGGAACCGGCCCGTGTTTTTTATTTTAGGGATGAGATAACAGCCGGTAGGATTGCCCGACGTGAGCATGCCGACGACCCGCAGGGAGAAGCTACGGGGGACGTCCATCTTCTCGCCGGACTACCGGCTGACAACGCTCGGAATCATCATCCTGATGACGATCATCGCGTTCGAGGCGATGGCCGTCGCGACCGCTCTGCCGACCGCCGCTCGCGAGCTGAACGGGCTTGCCGCCTACGGCTGGTGTTTCACCGGATTTCTGGTGGCCAGCGTGGTGGGCATGGTGTCGTCGGGGATGTATTCCGACCTGCGCGGCCCGAGAATGCCGCTGCTGGTGGGTCTGGCGATGTTCATCGTCGGTCTGGTGATCGGTGGGATGGCCGGATCGATGTGGGTGCTGGTGTCGGCCCGGGTCGTCCAGGGACTGGCGACGGGACTGTTGGTCACCGCGATGTACGTCTGCATCGGCGAGGTCTTCACCGACGAGGTCCGGCCGAGAATCTTTGCAGCGCTGGCCAGTGCCTGGGTGGTGCCGGGACTGGTCGGGCCGGTCGTGGCCGGCTGGATCACGCAACAGTTCGGCTGGCGTTGGGTGTTCGCCGGCCTGGCACCGTTCGTGGCACTCGGCGGGCTGCTCATGCTGCCGTCGCTGAGGCAGTTGCGCAGTCATCGGGCGGTGGGCGCACTGGCCGATCCGCGGCGTCTCGGTTACGCCGTGCTGGCGGCGGTCGGAATTGCCGGAGTGGCGAATCTCGGTGAACATCAGAACATCGCCAGCATTCTGCTCGCGCTCGCCGGTGTGGCGGCGATGGGTTTCGGGCTGTGGCACCTGCTGCCGGCGGGCACCATCGTCTTTGCCGCCGGCGTGCCGGCCGCCGTGGCCTACCGCGGCGTACTGGCGGGCACCTTCTTCGGGATGGAGGCGGTGGTGCCGTTGACCCTGGCAGTCCAGCACGGGTTCTCTCCGACGATGTCGGGCATGCCACTGATGCTGACGGCGGTGACGTGGGCGCTCGGCTCGCAGATCCAGGGCCGCCTGCGGCACCCCAACCGGCCGCTGCTCGTGGCCACCGGCCTCGTTCTGACCGCGGTCGCCGGGGTCGGCATGGCCCTCGTCGCCACCGATGTGCTGCCGGGCTGGGCCGCCTTCGTCGCGTGGCCGATCGCCGGTCTGGGCGCGGGGTTCGCGCTGACCAGTGCCAGCGTGGCGATGCTGGAATTCACCAACGACGCCGATCGGGGTTCGGATTCCGCCGGCCTGCAACTCGCGGACTCCTCGGCCAGCGCGCTGTGCACCGCTTTCACCGGCGCGATGGTCGCGGCCGCCGCGCACGGCCGGATCAGCTATGCGACGGGCCTGGCCACCGTCTTTCTGGTCATGGGTGCGTTGGGGGTGCTGGCGATCATGCGCACCGGGCGGCTGCGGTTGCCCCGATCGGCAACGTTGCCCGCCACCGCCGCAGGCACCGCAGCGGTGGGCCCCGGCCTGAGCGCGCCGTAAGCTTGGTCGGATGCCTTATCTAGATCACGCCGCGACCACTCCCGTGATGGAGGAGGTCATCACCGCCATGTCGGCGGCGATGACCCAGGTCGGCAACCCGTCCTCGCTGCACACCGCGGGGCGCAGAGCGCGTCGGATGGTCGAGGAGGCGCGCGAGGATCTGGCCGCGGCGCTGGGAGCACGGCCCTCGGAGGTCATCTTCACCAGTGGGGGCACCGAGGCGGACAACCTCGCGATCAAGGGCATCTACTTCGCCCGTCGCGACGAGGACCCGCGAAGGACCCGGGTGCTCGTCAGCTCGGTGGAGCACCACGCAGTACTGGACGCGGTCACCTGGCTGGGCGCGCACGAGGGCGCCGAGGTGGATCTGCTGCCCGTCGATCATCACGGCAGGGTGCACCCCGAGACGCTCGCGGCGGCCATCGCGCGCGATCCGGGCTCGGTGGCCCTGGTCAGCGTCATGTGGGCCAACAACGAGGTGGGAACCGTTCAGCCGATTGCCGAACTGGCCGCGGTCGCCCACCTGCACGACATTCCCCTGCACACCGACGCGGTGCAGGCCATCGGTGTGCTCGACGTGTCCTTCGCCGAGTCCGGTGCCGATGCGATGACGGTCACCGGCCACAAGCTCGGCGGTCCGTACGGAGTAGGGGCACTGCTGCTCAAGCGCGACGTCGCGTGTGTGCCGTTGTTACATGGTGGCGGGCAGGAACGTGACATCCGCTCCGGCACCCTGGACACACCTGGCGTGCTTGGGTTCGCACTGGCTGCCCGCTTGGCCGTCTCGCGCCGCGTCGAGACCTCGACCCGACTGGGTGCGCTGCGCAGACGCCTGATCGACGGCATTCGCGAGCAGGTACCGGATGCCCAGCTCAACGGTGACCCGTCGGACCGGTTGCCCGGCAACGTCCACCTGTCATTTCCCGGTTGCGAGGGCGATTCGCTGCTGATGCTGCTGGACGCCCGTGGGATCGAATGTTCCACCGGTTCTGCCTGCTCGGCCGGCGTCGCCCAGCCGTCGCATGTGCTGCTCGCGATGGGCGCCGGCCAGCAGCGGGCCCGCGGCTCGTTGCGGCTCTCCCTCGGCCACACCTCGACCGAGGCCGATGTCGACGAGGTGCTCGCAGCCATCGGACCGGTGACCGAACGGGCCAGGCGGGCAGGAATGGCCGCCGAGTCCGCGGCCCGCAACCCCCGGGGCCGGGCGATCTCCGAACTGTCCGGCACCGCAGGCACGGGTCGACGATGAGGGTGCTGGCGGCGATGAGCGGCGGGGTCGACTCCGCGGTCGCAGCGGCCCGCGCAGTGGCCGCGGGGTGGGATGTCACCGGCGTGCACCTCGCCCTGTCGACCAACCCGGCCACCCTGCGAACCGGCGCCCGCGGGTGCTGCTCGGTCGAGGACTCCCACGATGCGCGCCGCGCCGCCGATACCTTGGGAATCCCCTTCTACATATGGGATTTCGCGGAGCGATTCAAGGCCGATGTGATCGATGACTTCGTGGCCGAGTACGAGGCGGGCCACACGCCGAACCCCTGCCTGCGCTGCAACGAGAAGATCAAGTTCTCGGCGTTGCTGGACCGGGCCCTGGCGCTGGACTTCGACGCGGTGGTCACCGGTCACCACGCGAAGCTGGTGGACGGCCAGTTGCGCCGGTCGGTGGACCAGGGCAAGGACCAGTCCTACGTCCTGGCCGTCCTACGCCCGGATCAGCTGGCGCATGCGATCTTTCCACTGGGCGACTCCACCAAGGCCCAGGTGCGCGCTGAGGCCGCCGAGCGGGGGCTCAGAGTCGCCGACAAGCCTGACTCCCACGACATCTGTTTCATCGCCGACGGAGACACCCAGGGCTTTCTGGCAGCCAGGATCGGCGAACAGCCCGGCGACATCGTCGATTCCGCGGGGGCGGTCCTGGGCTCGCACTCCGGAGCTTTCGGCTTCACGGTGGGGCAGCGCAAGGGCCTCAAGCTGACCACCCCCGCGCCTTCGGGCCAGCCCCGGTACGTGTTGTCCATCCAGCCGCGCACCAACACCGTGGTGGTCGGCAGCGCCGCCGACCTCGAGGTGGACGAGATCCGCGGCGATCGTCTGGTGTGGACGAATGAAACGCCTGCCGCGAACTTTCGGTGCCTGGTCCAGATGCGCGCACACGGGATGATCTCGGACGCCGACATCGTGCTGGAGCGCGCGGAGCACGGATCGGAGGCGGTCGTCGGCGTGCGGGCCTTGCTGGACGGCCCACAACGCGGCGTCGCAGCCGGCCAGGCGCTGGTGATGTACGACGGGGACCGGGTGATCGGTTCCGCGACCATCACCACCGCCAGTCGCCGTACGGCAGACGCCGCCGGTGGCTGACCGCCGACCGGCAGACGCGGGCCGTGCCTGGCCGGCGGGAAGCAGCACCGGGCTGGGGTCACTCCCCGGAACCGACGCGGGCGAAGCCATTCGTTACGTGCTGGACGAGTGCGGCCAGTTGCCCTACCTGCCCGAGTTGCCGCAGCGTGGCCTGGGCGCCGACATGATCGGACGAACCGGCTCATTGCTGGTGGATCTGGATCTGGAGTGGCAACCGCACGGCTGGACCGTCGCGCCGCACACCGGGGCCGACGCGCGGCGAGCCCGGGACTTCATGAGCCGGGACCTGGACGCGCTCACCGAGCACGGCCAGCAGGTGCCCGTGCTGAAGGTCCAGGTGTGCGGACCGATGACGCTGGCCGCCAGCAACGAACTGCCGAACCTGCACAAGCTCCTCAGCGACCACGGCGCGTTCCGGGACCTGGCCGCGTCCCTGGCAGAAGGAGTCCGATGGCATCTGCAGGACCTCAGCTCCCGGCTGCCCGGTACGCGCATCGTCCTGCAGGTCGACGAGCCGGCGCTGCCGGCGGTGCTGGCGGGGACCGTCCCGACCCCGTCCGGGTACGGAACCGTCAGGTCGATGGCGCCCTCGATCGCGCAACCAGCACTGGCCGAAGTGCTGGCTACGGCGGCTCCTGGGCACTCCGTGGTGCACTGCTGTGCAGCCGATGCGCCGCTGGAACTCATGGCCAATGCGGGAGCGAGTGCGCTGGCGCTGGACTACGACCTGCTGACCACACGGCACCTGGACCTGATCGGTGAGCTGGTGGAGGCGCAGGTATCGATCTGGTTGGGGATAGCGCCGGGCACGGACACCGCACTCACCTTCGATCAACTGCGGCACAAGGTCGCCGCACTCTGGCAGCGGCTGGGCTTCTCACGGGACCTGCTCGCCGACGCGATAGTCCCCACACCGTCGTGCGGCCTGGCCGGCGCCTCGCCGGGCTACGTGCGACGGGTCACCTCGCTGTTGCGCGATGTCGGTGAGGACCTGCTGGGTTGACGATCGGTCAGGACTGGTCGGGCACCTGGCCGTAGAGCAGCCGGTTCGTCGCAAGAACGACGTCGGCAACTGCCCGCGGGTCCGCCCTGCCATCGCGGCGGCCGATCAGGTCGGCGAGCCGTTCACTGCGTAGCGCGTCGATCATCCGGGCAAGCGTGTGCGGGTTTCCGTTCAGCGGCGCGATTCCCGCGGCGCGATCCCGCTCGATCCGGCCGGCCAACTTGGTGACGAAGCGATCGGCCGCCTCGTCGAGCAGCGTGAGCACCGGCTGGTAGTCCGTCGCCGAGAGCCTGGCCTGCTGGATGAGCCGACCATGGATCCGCCACTGCACGGCAACGCTCGCGGTAGCCGCGCGGTGTGCCTCGTCATCGCGTCCGGTGCCGTCCAGCCACCTGCTGTGTCCGGCGGTCAGCTCGTCACCCACTGAAGCCATCAACGCAGCCAGCACGGCGTTCTTCGAGGGAAAGTAGAAGTAGAAGCTCGAACGGGACAGGCCGGCGCCGGTCGCCAGGTCATCGACGCTCACCGCCGAGATCGGTTCCCGACTGAACAGGATCGCCGCGGTGTCGAGGATTCGCTGCTGCCGCAGATCACCCTTGCTGACGGTGCGGCGGCGCCCTCCGGTCTGGTGCGTGGTCGTGGCCATCTGCTGAGCGTAGTCCGAGCCAGGGAATGATTCGACGTTCTGTACAGTTAAATCGACACAGTGTTGAAAATGGGTGTCGAGAGCAGGCACGCGGTCGAGTATCAGCACGACGTCGAAAATCAGCACGGCGTCGAAAAATCAGCAATCCCTGTGACAACGAATGAGGTAAGTCATGTCGCAACACCACCTGCCCGCACACGCTCCCGCCCCGGGGTCGAACGCGGCACGGCCGCGGGTGCTGCTCGCCGCGCTGGCTCTGGCGGTCTTCGTACTGTCCCTGCTGCAGACGCTGGTGGTGCCGGTGCTCAGCCAGATCGGGCAGACGCTGCACGCCTCGACCACGGCGGTCGGATGGGTGTCGACCTCGACGCTGCTGGCCGCCTCTGTGATCACGCCACTCGCAGGCAGGCTGGGTGATGTGCTCGGCAAGCGTCCGGTGCTGCTGGTCGCGCTGACGATCACCCTGGCCGGTAGCGTCCTCGCCGCCACGACCTCGTCGCTGCCCCTGCTGATCGTGGGCCGGGCGTTGCAGGGCGCGAGCTTCGGCATCTTCCCGCTGGCGATCGGCATCCTGCGCGAGGAGTACCCGGCACGCAAGTTGACCCCGGCGATGGCGATCGTCTCGAGCACGCTGGGCTTCGGAGGCGGCGTGGCACTGGTTGCCACCGGCCTGCTGACCGCCAACGGAGGTGACTACCACCGGATCTTCTGGCTGTCGGCGGCGATGAGCCTGCTCGCGCTGGTCGTGGCGACGATCTCGCTGCCCAAGCGGACCGCCCCCGGCGGATCGGTCGACTATCTCGGCGCGGCCGTTCTCGGAACCGGCCTGGTGTTGCTGCTGCTGCCGCTGTCACAGGGGCATATCTGGGGCTGGACGTCGGCTGCCACCCTCGGATGCCTGCTCGGATCGGTGCTGGTACTGGCTGGATTCCTGCTGCTGCAGCGGCGTACCGCAGTTCCGCTGGTCGCGCCGGCCCTGTTGGCAAAACGCGCCATCGCGGTCACCAACCTCGCAGCAATGGGCGTCGGCTTCGCGATGTTCTGTGCCTTTCTCGGCATCAGCTACTTCGTGCAGATGTCCACCCGGCTGGCCGGTTACGGGTTCTCCGCCTCGGTACTCGCCGCGAGTGCGGCCTATCTGCTGCCGGGCACTCTCGTCAGTGTGCTGGTCGCGCCGATCGCCGGACGATTCGTGGTCAGCGCCGGGCCGCGACTGGTGCTGGGCGTCGCCGGTGCTGCCGGCGCGGTCGGCTTCACCTCACTGGCGCTGGCCCATGGCAGCAGCTGGCAGGTGGTGGCCGCGGCGATCGTGGTCAACTCCGCCATCGGCGCCGCGTACGCCGCGATGCCTGCGCTCATCGTGATGCACGTCGAGCCGTCCACCACCGGTATCGCCAACAGCGTCAACTCCATCGCACGGTCGGTGGGCAGCTCGATCGGCAGCGCGATCGTGGTGACGGTGCTGTCGTCCAAGGTGAGCACGCTCGGTCTGCCCACCGAGGCCGCGTTCACACTGGTCTTTCTGCTCGGTGCCGCCGGGTTCGCAGTGGTGGCAGTTACCGTGTTGTTCGGTCTGCCGACCCCGCGCCGGGCGCTGTCGGTGAGCGAGGCTCGCGACGAGGTGGCGTTGGCCGACGCGGGTGAGTTCGCCGGAGCCGGAGTCAGCCTCGGTAGTGCCGACTCCGACCGCGACGACGTTGTCGGTGCAGCGCGGTAACTTGTCAGCGTGAGCAGCGCTGAGCCGGCAGAGGTTTCTGATCCCCCCGCATCGGTACGGCAGCAGCACGCCGAACTCGCCGAGCTGCTGCTCGATGCCTCATACCGGTACTACGTACTGGACGCGCCCACCCTTTCTGACGGTGACTACGACGCCAGGCTGCGCGAGATCGAGGCGCTGGAAGGTGAGTTTCCGCAACTGCGCACACCCGATTCGCCGACCCAGCGGGTAGCGGGGGACTTCTCGTCGCAGTTCGCCGCGGTCGATCATCTGCAGCGGATGCTCTCGCTGGACAACGCGTTCTCCGACGAGGAACTGCTCGCCTGGGCGCAACGGGTTGAGTCGCAGGTCGGCGACGTGACCTATCTCTGCGAGCTCAAGGTCGACGGCCTCGCGATCAACCTGCTCTACGAAGGGGGTCGCCTGGTCCGGGGCGCGACCCGCGGCGACGGCCGTACCGGAGAGGATGTCACCGGCAACGTACGCACCATTGCCGGCATCCCGGACCGGCTCGTCGGTGCGGAGCTGCCCGAGGTGATCGAGGTGCGCGGCGAGGTCTTCTTTCCGCTGGAACGGTTCGCCGAACTGAACGCCTCCCTGATCGAGGCCGGCAAGGCTCCGTATGCCAATCCGCGCAACACCGCTTCGGGTTCACTGCGCCAGAAGGATCCGAGGATCACCGCCTCACGTGGCCTGCAGATGGTGGTGCACGGCGTGGGTGAGGTGGTCGGCGGGCCGGAGGTGCAGACCCAGTCGCAGTGGTACGAGCTGCTTGCACAGTGGGGGTTGCCCACCTCCTCCCGAGCCTCGGTGGTCAGCTCGCTGGCTGAGGTGCGCGACTTCATCAGCTACTACGGCGAGCATCGCCATGACGTCGAGCACGAGATCGACGGCGTGGTGATCAAGGTCGATCTGCTGGCACGGCAGCGTCAGCTGGGCAACACCAGCCGCGCGCCCCGCTGGGCGATCGCCTACAAGTACCCGCCCGAAGAGGTCAACACGAAACTGCTGGACATCCGGGTGAACGTCGGCCGCACGGGCAGGGTCACCCCGTTCGGTTTCATGGCACCGGTCCAGGTGGCCGGTTCCACTGTGTCGCTGGCCACGCTGCACAACGCGAGCGAGGTCAAGCGCAAGGGTGTGCTGATCGGCGACACCGTGGTGCTGCGTAAGGCCGGTGACGTGATTCCTGAGATTCTCGGGCCGGTGGTGGAGTTGCGGGACGGCACCGAGCGGAAGTTCGTGATGCCGACACACTGTCCGGAGTGCGGGACGGAGCTCAGACCGCAGAAGGAGGGCGACGCAGACATCCGCTGCCCCAATCAGCGGTCCTGCCCGGCTCAGCTCCGGGAGCGGTTGTTCCACGTCGCCGGTCGCGGTGCCTTCGACATCGAGTCGTTGGGTTACGAGGCCGCGGTGGCCCTGCTGCAGGCCGGCGTGGTCAGCGACGAGGGTGACCTGTTCTCGCTGACCGCCGAGGATCTGGCGCAGGCCGATTTCTTCACCCGCAAGGACGGCGCGCTGGGCGCGAATGCCCGCAAGCTGCTGGACAATCTCGAAGCTGCGAAGACCCGTCCGCTGTGGCGGGTGCTGGTGGCGTTGTCGATCAGGCACGTCGGGCCCACCGCGGCCCAGGAGCTTGCGGCGACGTTCGGGTCGATCGACGCCATCGCCGCTGCGACGGCCGAACAGCTCGCCTCCGCCGAAGGCGTCGGCATGACCATCGCGGTGTCCGTGCTGGACTGGTTCAGCGTCGACTGGCACCGGCAGATCATCGAGAAGTGGCGCGCGGCGGGGGTCGTCCTCGAGCAGGAGATCGTTGTCGATGACCGTCCGAAACCGCTGCTGGGACTTTCGGTGGTGGTGACCGGCGCGCTCGAGGGTTTCAGCCGCGAGACCGCCGCCGAGGCCATCACGAGCCGGGGGGGCAAGAGCGCCGGGTCGGTGTCCAGGAAGACCTCCTTCGTGGTGGTCGGTGACACCCCGGGTAGCAAGTTCGCCAAGGCAGTGGAGCTCGGTGTGCCGATCGTCGACGAGGCCGGCTTCGTCACGCTGCTGGAGCAGGGACCGGACGCCGCAGCCGCGGTGGCAACCGTCGGTGAGGCCTAGGGGGTCAGGACGGTAGCGGCGATGGAAGCCAGGTGCGACATCCGGATGAGCTCGCTGGCCAGCCAGCGCAGCGCCGGGCGTCCGACCAGGATCGCGTCGTTGCCCAGCGGCACCACGGCCAGCTCGGTGCCCAGCAGCGCCCAGTCCTCCGGTGCCCACGGCTCGTCGACATTCAGCGGACGCGCCGGGGACCCGGGCCACCATGGCGTGTGCAGCAGGTCCAGCTCCGGTGCGGCAGTACTGCGGGCGATGACCGTGGAGGGTGCGCCGTCGGTGTCAGGCGACTGAAGCACCAGCGCCCAGCCGGACCGGAACAGCCGACAGACGCCGTCGGCCAGGACGGTGCGGGCGTCGGAATTGTTCAGTGCCAACTTCTCCAGCAGCTCCAGCTCGCGAAACGGATCGATCACCCCCGCATAGGGACGGATCGACTCCACCCGCACTCCCGGCACGCTGGCGGCCGCCGACACCAGCGAGTCCGCCAGTCGGTCGGCAGGCAGCTCCACCACCAGATCGTCGGTGGCATGGCCGGGGGTTCGCTCGACGACGT
>JBBQFE010000016.1:0-15251 GCA_038321605.1 Mycobacteriales bacterium
GGCTCGGGCATGGTGGGCGCGACAGTCGGCCTGGTCGGCTGGGTGGCAGGTGAACTGGCCGCGCGTGACGTTCACCTGCCCGGCCCGACAGTGCTGGCCGGGGGCGAGTCCGGCACGTTCGCCGGTGTGCTGGGGGTACCCCGGCTGGTGTGTTCCCTCGCCCTGCTGCTGATCGTGGTGGCGGGGCTTTGGCGGTGGCGAGCGGCAGGCCGTACCACCCACAGCTGGCAGTGGAATTGGCCGACACTGGGCGTCGCACTCGGTGCGGTGACGATCGCGGGCTGGGTTCTGGCCAAGATCGGCGGTTCCGGGTTCGGCCCGAGCACGGTCGGAGCCTCAGCGAGCGTCGCTGCGGGCGCGCCGAATTGGTGGCTGATCGCCTTCCTCGCCGGCATCATCGGCGGCGGGTTCCTCGCCGCGCGCACCAGCGGTGGCTGGTCATTACGGGGCGAGTCACCGGTCCGTAATGCCTGGCTCGCGGTGGGTGGGTTCCTGCTCGGTGCCGGCGGGTGGATCGCCGGCGGGTGCAACCTCGGGCACGGCCTGTCCGGGACCGCTCAGCTCAACGTCTCCTCCTGGGTCGCCGTCGCCGCGATGGCTGCCGGTGTCGGGATCACCATGGCCGTGACGCGGATGGCGGGTGCCGGGCGTTCCGGTCACGCAGCGGACGTCCACCCCGGGTGAGAGTGCACGCCCAACCGATGACCGGGTTGGCCGGCAGCGATTCGCGATCGGCCTACTTCCCGATCCTGGCGGGCTGGGCGGCACACTAGGAGCATGACCACGCGTGCACAACGGGACGGAGACGGCGGCTGGCTGATCCTGATCTACCGGATCCCGTCAGAACCGACGCGGCTGCGTGCCACGGTGTGGCGGCGCCTGAAGGGACTGGGCGCGATCTACCTGCAGAACTCGGCCGCGGCGTTGCCGGCCAGCACCGCCGCGGAACGTGCCCTACGCAAGCTGCATCGCGAGATCTTGGAGATGTCAGGCACCGCGGTGTTGCTGTCGTCGACAGTCCTGGCTGGTGCGACCACGGTGACCGGAGCGTTCCAGGCCGCACGCGATGACGAGTACGAGGAGATCGTCGACCGCTGCCAGGACTTCCTGGCCGGCATCGAGAAGGAGTTCGCGGCTGAGCACTTCAGTTTCGCCGAACTCGAGGAGAACGAGGTCGATCACGTCAAGCTGTCGAGCTGGCTGGACAAGGTCCGCGAGCGCGACGTCTTCGGCTCACCGGGCAGAGCGGCCGCAGAGGACTCCTTGGCGAAATGCTCGGCGGCGCTGGAGTCCTATGCGTCCCGGGTGTACGCCGAAGAGCCCGACATCCACTAGCCGCGAACGGCTTGCAGATGCCGGACCCGCCGCGAGCGAGTGGCGTCAGCTCCGGCGGGTTGCCCGCCACAAGCTCATCGGCAGCAGCAGCACCACCGCGACCGGCAGGATCCACCAGACGCTGGGCGTCGACCGCGCGATCGCGTAGGTCACCGCGAGCGCAGCGATGACGCCCACCGCGACGCGCCAGTCGTCCCCGATGACGAAGTCGTACCAGAATGCGCCGAACCCGCGCAGCTTCGCCAGCATCACGCCACCTCTGCCGTCGCGTAGGCGGCCGGGGCTGTCACGCGGCCGTGACGCCGTCGCAGCAGAGCCGCGAGCAGCAGCCCGAACACCGCAATCGAGGGGACCAGGCCCAGCAGCGCGGCATCCGAGCCTGGCCAGTGCGCCCCTGCGCCCTCGGCGCCCCAGAAGGTGCCGAACGAGGCCAGCATCACACCGACGACGAACTTCATCGAGTTCTCCGGCACCCGGGCAAGCGGGGCGCGCACCGCCACGCCAGCAGCAACCACGACGACAACCGCGGCGACCGCGGCGACGGCCGCCAAGCCCACATCGTGCTGGTTGGACCCGAAGGTCAACGCGATGAACGCGACCTCCAACCCCTCCAGCAGGACACCCTTGAACGACAAGGTGAAGGCGTACCAGTCACCGACCCAGGCCGAGGTTCGACGCTCGGCCGCCTGGGCGGCGGCGAGCTCGGTCGCGAAGATCTTCTCCTCGTCGTGCAACGCCTTATAGCCCGACGCACGCAGGATCGCCTTGCGCAGCCACTGCAGCCCGAACACGAGCAACAGTCCCCCTACGACCAGCCTCAGCGGTTGTAGCGGGATCGTGCTCAGCGCCGGCCCGAGCGCGGCGATGATCGCGGCAAGCACGATCAGCCCGGCCAGCACACCGCTGATGGCCGAACGCCAGTCCCGGCTCGTGCCGGCCGCGAGCACGATCGTGGTCGCCTCGACCGCCTCCACGACACACGCGAGGAAGACGGCAAGAAACAGAGCGCCGGAGTTCATCGGCGGTTCCCTTCACGGGTTACGGCATCCGACACATCCGATGCCTGAACGGGTAACTGTTCGATCATAGAGCTAACAGCTGTTATATCGGTACCGGTATCTGGGTGGTCGGCGAAGGCGGTGCAGCCGCCGGGAGTCGCTGGCGTACCGGAGAGTGTGGTCGTCGAGGAGGTAGTCGTCCCCCCACGCACCAACGTTGCTGCGCAGGTCAATCCTTCCGATCCACGGGCTGACGGGTCCGAGTGACGGTGTCGTGCCGCAACCGGGCGCCACCTCATGAACTATTTGCCTGCGGGCCATGAGCCATCTGAAGGCACCTGCGGGGTGTAGCGCGTTGTGGACTACGGCTCCCCGTGCTCTCGACGGAGCAGGAGGCCCTCGTCGTGGGTGCGCGTCCCCCTGCTCGATCAACCTGTGCGGCGTTGTGGCCCTTCGGGAAGGCTCGCACTTTCCCGACCGCGATGGGGTTTCTGTGTGAGACCCGCAGCGTGGCTGTCCTCGCTCGCCTGGGTGTCGTGCGCGTCGTGACCGTGGTTCCCGGACATGTCGTCCGGGCCTCCACCCATCATCGCCAGCATCCCGCGGCCGCCGGTGGCGAGGAACCGTAGTACCAGTGCCGCCGCGAGGATAAGGAAGACGATGTTGAGGTAGCTGGTGTAGTTCCAGCTCGGTCTGGTCTGGCCGATGTGGACGTGCCGGCTGGCGGGTAGGAGTCCGAGCGGGGCGAAGACGAACTCCACGACGTAGCCGGCGGCGACCATGCTGAGGTAGAAGGTCCAGGCGATCAGCAAGGTCGCCTTCGTTCCGTAGTAGCGGCGGTAGATGACCAGGATCGGCAGGATCAGCAGGTCGGCGAACAGGAAGGACACCACTCCGCCGAAGGAGATACCGCCTGCCCACAACACCGCCGCCAGCGGCGCGTTGCCGATGGAGCAGACGAACGAAGCGACCGCGACTAGCGGCCCGATGATGGGACCCCAGATCTTGGCGGCGAGCGGGTGTCCGGTGAGGAAGAGGTGCTGCCAGAAGCTGTCGGGCACCCACGCCGCCGCTGCTCCGGCGATGAGCAGCCCGATGATGACGTCGCGGAGGACCGCGGCCCACTCCATCACAAAGGTGTGCGCGACCGCGGTGAACCCGGCCGGGCTCGCCAGCCGGGCGACGAAACTGCCGTCGCCGGTCACCGACATGTCCATCGCGGCATGGCCTTCCATCGATCCGGGCACTGCCTTCTCGGCCTGGACGCGGGCTGCGTCGAGGATCTTGGCCGTGAGGAAGCGGCGGAACAGCAGCGCCACGAACAGGATCATCAGCGGACCGCCGACGAACTCAGCCAGGGTGAACTGCCACCCGAGTAGCAGCGCAAGGATCAGCCCCAGCTCGATGACCAGGTTGGTGGAGGCGATCTCGAACGCCATCGCGGCGGTGAAGTCGGCACCCTTGCGGAACAGCGAACGCGCCAGAGCGACCGCGGCGTAGGAACACGACGAGGACGCCGCCCCCAGACCGGTCGCAATGCCGATGCTGCGCGGACGGGCGTTGGGCAACAGCGACGCGATCGTCGACTTGCGTACAACCGCCTGGATCACCGCCGACAAGGTGAAGCCGAGGACCAGCGACCAGGTGACCTGCCAGGTCATCGACCCGGCCTCGCCGAGTGCGTGGACCACCGCGTGCCATAGCCGTGTCATACCCGAGGTTTCCTTCCCTGTCAGGGCGTAGAAGGCACTTCGATCCCCGCATCCGAGGCTCCATCATACCCCGTGGGGGTATCACCTAGATACCCCATCGAGTGTTACTGGGGCAATCGGCACCGCAATGGTCACCATGGCCAAGGCTCAGTAGCTTGTCGAGCAGCGTCACGGCAACCCCGGCACGATTCGGCTGCTGCCTCGCGGCTGCACTGCTGTTAGGGCTGTTGGTGATGCCCGGGCCAACGACGCCGCCGATGTCGGCGTGTCGGGTGCGGTGGTTGTGCCCGGCCTAGCCGGCATGCAGCTCCAACCGCGAACAGGCCGGCGAGGATGTCACCGGTGATGCGCGGTGACGCTGATGCCCTTGCGAACACTGACCGGCAATGTCCCAAGCCGAGCGGATCTAAGGTGCCGAGCATGCTCCAGCACAATTCCGCGTCCGATGATCATGCCGTGCAGCCTGCATGATCTTGCATCTGGAACCGATGTCGCGTCGTCCCCCGATGTCGAAGTCGTGCATGTCCACGGCGCCGCCCGGTGTCAACACCGAACGGAATGAACCCAAGTGGCTGCCTGATCCGTTTCGCAGTTCATGCAGCTGTCAGAAGCCGCACCGGCGGACGGTTGCACCGCGTCGTCACCGGTCCTGACAGTCGGCGGCCCCGCGGGTGCGCACAGATCCGGAGCCGATTGGCCCCGGTAGTCTTCCGCCCCTGATGGGCGCGACGGGCCAGAGCGCGCCAGCCACAGGAAGGAGGTAGACCGCCGTTGAGCCTGCCCTGCGGCAGGGTCGCGCAGCCGGCTCCAGTGGCAGCATAGGGGTCACGTTTCGCCCATCACGCTCGTCACCTGCTCCCCGCGTTCGCGAAGCACTACCCGAGATGGACGCCGACGTGGGAAAACGCTCCAATTCCTGCCTCATCTGCGTCTGCGATTGCACGGAGGGCTATCGCGGAGGAGACGCCGGCCGCGCCATTTCGGACGACAGGGACGCTGGCACTCACGCGACGTCGAGCTCTGTCCACATGCCGTCGGCGTAATGGTTGGGCAGGTTGCACAGCAGCTCGTAGCGGCCCGGCTTGAGCGTCAGGGTGACCCAGCCTGCCGAGCGAGCGGTGATGCCGTCGCCCGATCCGGTCGCGCAGCTGGCCGATGCCTCGCCGAGGCTGCCGGTCTCGGGCACCTTTCCGTCCGCGCCGGCGAGGCGGTGACCCACCGTCGCACCGGTAGCGAGGGGGAGGATGAGGAGTTCATGGGTACGCCAACCCATGTTCTCCGCGACCAGGCTGACCTGTCCGCTCGACACGCTGCCCTCCGATGCGCGCAGCATCATCCGAACGCCGAGCGGGGCGGTGCCCCCCATCATCTGCGTCATGCCCATGTCGGCGAGCGTCACCGTCACGACCCTGCCGGGCAGCGAGCCAGGTGGGGTGCAGGCCAGCTGCGAATAGTGGTACCCGGCAACCGGGCCGCCCATCACACCGCCTGAGGGACTGTTCGATGTCCCACCCATCATCCCGACGCCGGGCCGCTGCCCCGTCGAGGCGCAGCCGGTGACAGCTAGCAGCGCCCCCGCGACAACGGCTGGCACAACGACGCGGCGGGATGCGAAGCGGCTCAGGATGGTCACCCTGCCAGTCTCTGTCACATCGGTCACGCCGGCCCGGGCCGAAAGTCCCTCGATACCCGTGCGCTGCGTCTCAGCCCAACTCGTCGGTGAACGCATCTCGCATCCGCAGATCCCGTCGCGGGTCCGCGGCCGCGCAGCAGGACCCACCTCGGACACGGCCGGTCAACGCGCCGACGGCAAGCACCACGAGAAACACCAGCACGAGCACCGCAAACACGATCGTCATGTGACAACCCTAGGCCCTGCGGGAAGGCCCGCACATTGCCAGGGGCATTGGACCAGGTCCGTCGGGCGGTGTGTGTGCCCGGGGTGCCCGTCAATCCCGGCCTCGGCTTCGTGGCGAGCAGCGGGCTGGGGGCTGCGGGCTGCGGGCTGCGCAGTCGGTCGGTATCCTCGGAAGCACCATGACCTACGCGCAGCAGTTCAGCGGGCAGCGAAGCGACCACAGAACAGCGGCCCGGCTCCTCATCGCTGCTGGCCTCATGCTGGGCCTGTTCGCGATGCACGGGTTGCCGATGCCGCCGATGTCGATGACCGCGGCGTCTATGCCGGCCTCGATGCCGGCCTCAGCGTCGCCCGCGGTGGCAGACGTGGCCGCCATCGGGTTAGCCGCTGCTGCGCTGCATCCGGTGGAGCACGACGCCGCCGCGGCCATGTCCGCGCTTGCCGACGTCGGTATGCCGATGCCAGGTGGTCATCCCGGGCACGGCGTGATGGACCTGTGCCTGGCCATTCTTGGCGGCCTTGCTGCGTTGGCGTTGATCGCGGCCGCGTTGGGCCGCCGCCACGGCAGCGTGATGCCGGCCCGATCCGCGACCCCGCCATCTGATCGGGCGCGGGCCTTGCGCGCACGGAGACGCCTGGCGCCATCGATAACGACGTTGTGCGTGAGCAGGACCTGAGCGAGTTCCGTTCTCGTCTCGTCCTGCCCCGCTGTCGTTACCGAAAGGTTCCCTCTGTGATGCGTACTGCTTTTCGTGCTGCCGCCGTTACCGTCTCGGCTGCTGCTCTTCTGTCCCTGGCCGCGTGCGGCTCCTCCAGTTCCAGGTCGAGCCCGGCGTCCTCGAGCTCCTCGGCGATGGGGTCGATGTCGATGTCTGCGGGCTCGTCGATGTCGTCCGCGCCGACGACCGGCGCCCACAACACCGCGGACACGGCGTTCTCGACCGACATGATTCCCCACCACGGCCAGGCCGTGCAGATGGCCGACCTGGCGCTGTCCAAGGCCACCAACGCGCAGGTGAAAACCCTCGCCGCCCAGATCAAGGCCGCCCAGGACCCCGAGATCGCGACCATGTCCGGCTGGCTGAAGGCGTGGGGGTCCGCGGTCCCGTCAGCGTCCATGAGCACCGGGTCGATGGGCGGTATGGCCATGAACGGCATGATGAGCGCCCAGCAGATGACCCAGCTGGGTCAGGCCAGCGGTCCGGCGTTCGACAAACTGTGGGTGCAGATGATGATCGCCCATCACCAGGGTGCGCTGGCCATGGCCCGGACTGAACTCAGCTCGGGTAGCGACGCTGCGTCCAAGGCGCTGGCGCAATCGATCAGCGACTCCCAGTCCAAAGAAATCGCGACGATGCAGTCCCTGCTCGCCACCCTGTAGGTCACAGGTCGGGGCCGGCTCGTCAGGCACCGCTTGACGAGCCGACCCGATCCAACCGCTTGCAGGTTACCTAGCCCGTCCACATTCGCGTGCTGCGCGTTCTGCCTTCCTCTGGAGTACCTGCCATGCCCCCACCGCTGTCAACCCACGCGTCCCGGCGCCAGTTCCTCACAGCGGCCGCGCTTACCGCCGGCTTCGCCCCGCTCGCCGCCGCGTGTGGGACACGAACGGCGGCCCCTAAGTCCCTCACTGCCGCGATCCAAGCCGCAGAACGCGCACGCCCGCACATCGGGACGACCCGCTCGGTCACGCTCACCCCTCGGGCACGTAGCGCCAGCATCGGGGCTGACAACGTCACGACGTGGCTCTACGGCGACCGGATCCCGGCGCCGGTGCTCCGCGCCAACGTCGGCGACGATCTGGCCGTCACGGTCAACAACCAACTACCGCAGACGACATCGGTGCACTGGCACGGAATTGCGCTGCGCAACGACATGGACGGTGTCAGCCCTGCCAGCAGCCCGGTCGGGGCGGCCGGCACATCCCACTACCGGTTCAGCGTGCCCGATGCCGGCACGTACTGGTTCCACCCGCACGTGGGCGTGCAGACCGACTACGGCCTTTATGGCGCGCTAATCATTGACGATCCGAACGAGAAGGCCGCCTATGACTTGGAGTGGGTCGTCATCCTCGATGATTGGACAGATGGCCTCGGGGTGAGCCCCGACAAGATCCTCTCGACCCTCGCTGCCGGCTCGTCCTCCGGCATGAGCGGCATGAGTGGCATGGGCGGCGGCTCGTCGGCGTCTGCCAGTTCGGGGTCGATGGCGGGAATGAGCGGCATCGGGTCCTCGGCCCTGCTCGGCGGTGACGCCGGCGATGTGGCCTACCCGCTGTATCTGATCAATGGCCGCACCGACCCGTCACCGGACGTGCTCACCGCAAAGCCGGGTCAGCGGGTCCGGCTGCGGATCATCAACGCCGGCGGCGACACCGCGTTCCGTGTCGCGCTGGCGGGGCATCAGCTCAGTGTCACCCACGCTGACGGCTACCCTGTCACCCCCACCAAGGTCGATGCCCTGCTGCTGGGGATGGGTGAACGTTACGACGCGATCGTCACTCTGGGCGATGGAGTGTTCCCCCTCGTCGCCTCGGCCGAAGGCAAGAACGCCAGCACCCGGGCCCTGATCCGTACCGGCGCAGGCGCCGTCCCGCCGGCGGCCATTCTGCCGGCAGCGTCGACCGGCCGCGTTGGGGTCGCTTCGACGTTCACCGCCGCCGAGCACGTGCGCCTGCCACAACGCACCCCCGATGTTCAGCTGACCGCACGGATGGGAGGAAGCATGGGCACCTACGTGTGGACGATCAACGGTCAGACCTATGACCACACCGTCTCGTTGAAGGTCTCCCAGGGTCAGCGGGTCCGGCTGACGTTCTCCAATCAGACCATGATGTGGCACCCTATGCACCTGCACGGGCACACTTACCAAGTGCTCACCCATGATGGGAGCGGGCCGAGGAAGGACACCACCATCGTGCTGCCGATGCAGAGCGTGTCGGTCGACTTCCAAGCCGACAACCCGGGCCAGTGGATGCTGCACTGCCACAACGCCCACCACGCCCAAGCGGGCATGATGACCCGCCTGGACTACACGTAAACGCGCCGGCCCCGAGCACAAGGATGACCATGAAGCTCACCGTGATCCTCGGCCTCTGCTCCAGCGCCGTCCTCCTGCTCACGGCATGCGGTAGCGGTGGTGAGCCGCACGCTTTCGTCGGTTCCAGTGACAGCGCTGCCGCCCGCTCATCTTCCTCGACGTCCAGCATGGGCGGCATGGACATGGGTACGGGTAGTCCGGGAAGTGCCGCCCCGCTCCTGAGCGGTACCGCCGCCAGTGGGCACAACGCGGCCGACATCACGTTCGCCCAGATGATGATTCCGCATCACGCCTCAGCGATCGACATGGCGAACAAGGAGGTCATCGACGGCCGCAGCGCGCAGGTGAAAGCCCTCGCTAGGAAGATCATGGCCGCCCAAGCACCCGAAATCACCGCTATGAACGCTTGGTTGACCGCGTGGAAGGTGAACCCGGCCGGCCACCAGGGCGAGGGGTCGACGGTGATGCCCGGCATGATGTCTGGCGCGGACGCCGCCAAGTTTCGAGCCTTGAAAGGCCCCGCGCTCGACAGGTCGTTCCTGACCCTCATGATCGCTCACCATCAGGGCGCGCTGAGCATGGCCGCGACCGAAGTCAACCAAGGGATGGACCCGCGAGCCACAGCGCTCGCCCGGTTCATTACGGCCAGCCAGACCGCGGAAATCACCGTCATGAAGGCGCTGCTCACCGCCCTGCCAAGCTGAGAACCCCCATGGCGCGGGAGCGGCAGGTGACGATCCGCCATGCGGTCATGGCCCGCAGCGCTGGCCGCCGTCCACAACCCATGTCTTGTCCTTGAGTAAGAACGTGTGCAGCTGCACGTTGCCCGCAAACACCGTCGCACCGGACGCGTCCCGGGCCGTGACGGTCCACGCTGAGGAGGAATCGCCGTAACCAGGAACGCGAGCGTGCGCCACGAACCAGACGGCCGCTTTCACGGGATCCTCGGTCCCGGACACGCCCAATGAGAGCGACAGGGAGAACCCCGACCCCGACCCGACACAGGCGCGGGGTGCCCGCGGCACGCTCGACGGTCTATCGACGTCGACGGGTCGGGCAACACTTGTGTGCGTGACAGCAGCCGGTCGCTCGGGCCTCGCGGCAACGACCGGTGTGGCGCATCCAGCGACGAGCCCGCCGACCAGCAGCACCGACACAGTCGCCGGTAGAACAGCGCTCATGACACCGCCCGCTTTCCCGGAGGTAGATGCTGCCACCCTCCTAGTGTGTTGCACCTATCCGCATGTGCCCCTGCGCGGCTTCCGGTAGGGCGGGTGAACCCGGCCTGCAGGGCGAACCGGGGCTGGTTTGACCCCAGCGCGAGGTCGACGTGTGAGATCCGCTGACCCACGATGATCTAGCCGGTGCGCACCTCTTGCGCGTACTTCGGCAGGAACGGTGCATCACCGTTGGCTCGATGCTCGCGGCCCGTCAGTTACTGGGCGGGCACGCGTACCAGCGGTGGCCGTACTCGGCCAACGGTAGGGGCATTGCTTGGACGCTGCCGCTGCCGTAGCGAACATCGACGGTCGCCTGCCCTGAGCCTGTGCCCTCGTTCTCCGTCGCCGTCAGTCCGACGATGTGGAACTGGGTGATCGAGTGACTCTCGGCGGCCTGCTGCTGCCAGTACCCGACGAACTGGCCCATCCCCGAATCCACCTGCGGGCACACCAAGGCGTAGGCAGCTGCGTACCGCGAACGCTGCAAATCGGTAAGGAAGGCGACGGTGACCTGCCGCGCGCGTTGGGGCGCTGAGCGTGCAGCGCCTGCTCGCAGTGCAAGCGTCCCCCCGAGGAGCGCGAGCAACACAAGGGTGAGGATCCCGCCTACGGCCCGGGCAATGCCACGCCGGTGCCAGGGCCGGGCTCGTGAGTCGTCACCGATCACGACCTAGCCTCCCGTCCGCCACCCGCAGCCAACTATCCCTCCGCGATGATGACTTGCGCGACCTTGACCTCGACACCGGGGATCGTTTGCGGCAGTTCCAGCCGATGCGCCCACGGTCGGCGCGCCTCATCCGTGGCGTCCTCCAAGTCCAGCAGCGCCGCCTCCACGTGGTCCAGACGCTCCAGCAGCGCAGCGACGAGTCGGGCGTGCCGGTCAGTCGGTCAGTCGGTCGGTCAGTCGGTCGGTCGGTGAAGTGACCGTTGAGCGCCTCGCGAAGGTCAGGAATCTTCGACCGCATCCGGCCACGCGCCATCTCCGCCAAAAATAAGCGGATCACGCTGCCCGTTGACCATCGCGACGAGCATCGCCCGCGCCGACACCGTCGTCAGACTCGAGGCGACCGAGGACAACTTGATGCTGGCGTCCTCCAGAAGCTGCTCTAACCGGGTGACGTCGCGGGTGCGGTCTCCGATCAACTGCACCCGATACCGGGTTAAGGTCCGTAGGTGTCGGATCGCCGGCGGCGGCACGAACGAAGGCCGCAAAAGGCCGTGCTCGAGCAGTTGTGCGATCCACTCCGCGTCCTTGACGTCGGTCTAGCGACCCGGGACAGCTTTCATGTGCGCGGCGTTGAGCAGCCAACACTCCATCCGGTCCTCCAAGGCATAAAACACCGGCCGCCAGTACGTCGAGGTCGACTCCATCGCCGCGATCGTCACCCCCTTCGCCGTCAGCCAGTCGGCCATCACCCGCAACGCCGGCGCGGTCGTCTTGAAGGTTCGGGTTTCGCTCGTGCGTTTGGGCGTGCACCGGCGGTCGGTTTGCTCCGGCGGCGGCGTCCGCACGCAGATAGCCACCGATGCTTTGCCGACGTCCAGACCGGCGACTCGATCGAACATGACTTCCATACCAACCAACCCCTGTCGTCATCGCCAACCCCGCGTTGGCGATCGGGGCCAGTCGGAGGGTTCTCTGCTCGGATACAGACCCACGTGCT
Organism: Mycobacteriales bacterium; assembly: GCA_038321605.1. Lineage (GTDB taxonomy): Bacteria > Actinomycetota > Actinomycetes > Mycobacteriales > Jatrophihabitantaceae > Jatrophihabitans_A. The sequence continues at coordinate 11,827 of JBBQFE010000016.1, forward strand.
CCTAGCTTCAATCCAACGCGCCCGAGAACCCCGCGCGGACACCTCAGCGGGCTCTGTCACACCACTGTGTCCAGACGTCGCCGGCCGGCACGTGAATTCTCATCCGCCGGCCCTTCGATCGGAACGATCGCTAACTGACACACCTCATGCACCCTGGCGCTATATTCGTCGTGACGTAATGACGGAGGGTGCCGTGGTTCGCAAATCTGTCCGGCAACAGGAGGCGCTGCGCTGGGTCCGTGAGCGTCAGCGTGCTACGGACGCCGCCGAGACGTTGTCGCCGGAGGAGACTCGGCGGCTTGAGGCGATGCCCTTCCGCAGTCCGACCGAGACAGACCGCAGGCGTCTCGCGGCGTCGACCTGCGGGTGGTGCGGTGGCCCTATTGAGTACAAGGCACGCGGGCGGATTCCGAAGTGGTGCTCCGCGGTTTGTCGGCAGCGCGCGTGGGAGCAGTCCCGGGCGGCAAGCTCAGGTCGGTCTGCGGTCCAGATCGTCGAACGCCGCATCGAGGTCCCGGTCCGGCAGCCCATGCCGTCTCCCGCACGGCCTCGGCATCAGGAGTGGGTCGCCATGTTGGGTGACCTGGCGACCCAGCTGGACGCAGGGGCGGTGTACGACAGGGACCTGCCTGCCCTGACGGCGGCACTCAACGGGGTGCTGGACGCTTTCAGCCGGCGTACCAACGGTCCCGCGCAGCCGCGCCGTCGCTAGCAAGCGGCCCGCATGACGCGTGTTAACCCTCCGTCGGACAGGGTTAACACGGTCATGAGCGTGCGCCCGCGCACCCGGCCGCGGACCGCCACCTCACCGTGCTCATGAAACCAGGGGTGTAGCACCCGGTGCTGCAGTCGAGTTATTAGTGAGCAGATCAGTCAGCGCGAGCTGCGCAACGACAGCGGCCGCATCATGCGCGCCCTGGGCGAGGGTACGACGTTCGTGGTAACGAGCAGCGGGCGCCCGGTTGGTGAACTGCGCCCGCTGCGACGTAACCGCTTCATCGATGCCGTCGCGGCGGTACAGGTGTTCCGCAACGCCCCCGCCGTGGACGGGAAGCAGATGCGCGAGAACCTTGACGTCCTGGTCGACCAGGACGTCACGCCGCACGCCTGAGCGTCTGCAACGGGCGCTGCTCGACACGTCGGTCGTCCTTGACCTCGACCCCATCCCCGCTGACGCCTTACCCGAACAGGTCGCCATCTCAGCCGTGACGATGGCCGAACTCGCCGCCGGCCCTGCCGCGGCGAAGAACCCGGCCGAGCGCGCACGCCGACAAGATCGGCTGCAGCGGGCCGAAGCGTCCTTCAATCCGTTGCCCCTCGATATCGAAGCCGCCCGGGCCTACGGCCGGGTCCACGCCGCGGTTGTCGCCCACGGACGCAATCCACGCCGGCGTTTGGCTGACCTGCTCATCGCCGCGGTTGCCGTGGCCAACGGATTGCCGCTGATCACCAGCCGACTTCACCGGCCTCCGCGACCTGTACACGTCGTCGAGATCTGACCGTCCGTCGTCGACCGCGCCCGCTGTCCCCGGTTCGCTCACGGTCATGTTCCTGCAAATTTCTTGACCGAAAGTGGCACTAACGGGCCCGGAATTTCACCTGCCCCTAATGAAGGGCCACGAGAAGTTGCCCTCGTCGAAGGGACATCGGCATGGAAGAATCTGCGAACCAGACGGCCAGCGCCCGGATTGTCGAGATGAGGCGCGGGCCGCGGAACAACTACACGTCAGCCAATGCCCTGCGCGCGGCATTGCCAGCGGTGCTGGATGTGCCACAGGCCGCACGCCTGCTCGGCATCGGCCGAACGCTCGCCTACGAACTCGTCCGCACCGATCAGTGGCCCACGCCCGTCATTCGCGTGGGCCGTCTCATCAAAATTCCCTGCGAACCTCTGATCGAACTCATGTCAACCGGCTACCCGACCAATACCGCCGCCCGTTGATGGGTTTGTCAATGCAGAGCGAACAGAGGGCTAGTTTTGCCGAGCGAAAAGAGGGCCACGGGGTTTGTTGATTGATTGATCACGGTCAGTCTTGGTGTGAGTTGGCCGCAGCGCAGCCGAGGTCTCGGTCTTTGAGCCGGTAGCTCTCTCCTTTGTGCGACAGCACCTCGGCGTGCTGTCAGGGGCCATTGAGATCTGCCCAGGGGCGGTCGTGAGACCTGCCCGGTGACGGTCACGAGGTATGCCCGGTGGTGGACGGGTCGTCAACAAAGAGGATGGCCAGATCAGCGTGCGTGCCGCGTTCGTCGTCCAGAGGGCTCGGGCACTCGCCAGCGTCTGAAGTGGTTAAACGCGTGCGGGTCAGACCCCAGGGCATCGTCCGCCCAACCGTAGTCTTCTCGAGCACAGCGTCTGCGACGCTGTGCTCGAGATGGATGAAATGCCACACCCCTTTTCGGACCCACGCTGAATGCCACGGCCGCCCGCCACTCCGTTGATCAACTGACCGACCTCTTTCATAGGCTCAAGTGTCTTTGCAGTCGCGAATCGTCATAGCGCCAATCAGAGAACCTGGTGCGTTAGTACCACCAAAACATCGAGGGCATGGCGCTGACCCTCGCCGCAGTCGTCGAGGTCTCTCGCCGAGCACCGTTGCCTTTGATCCTCGATCACGACAGTCGGGACCAACAGCTCCAACCTCGCCCGTTAGCCAATACCCGCAGCGAGATATCCATCTTTGCCGTCACGCCGCGTCGCAAGGTCCTGCACCCTTGAAGTGTCGATCATCAGCGAAGCATTCAGCAAAGCCAGGGGTGACCCGGGAAGACCTAGTGAACGCCGCGCGAGGCCGACGAGGGACCTCTGCCGAAGGCCACACGGTCATCGCAGTCGAACATTGCCTCGTCTGCTCGACCCGGTCGATGGCCATCGAGTCGGTGCCATCCAGTGCCCGCCCGACCCTTCGGCTGTCGTGTGATGCCGTCCATCTCGGGGGTCAAGTGGGGGTCAAGCCGCGCCTGGAGCCTAGCCGGAAAAGCCGCAGGGCCCAGAACCTGGGGCCTGCGTGGTGGAGCTGAGGGGATTCGAACCCCTGGCCCCCTCGATGCGAACGAGGTGCGCTACCGGACTGCGCCACAGCCCCCAACCAGCTCAGAAGGTTACCAGCCGCCCAGCCGCGTCCGACCAGGCAGGTCGCACACGACCTTGCAGCCGAAGGCCGACGGCGGCCGCCGCCAGCTCGGTCAGACTGCGCGACGCATGGCCCGTTCGTCGAACTCTTCCTCTTGGTAGAGCCCGGTCAGGTCGACGGTGTCGGCCACGCCGTACAGCGCCACGTCGTCGTCGTCGATCCGGACCACGGTCTCGGCGTCGACGTAGGCAGGAATCTCCTCCGTCATGTCGTAGGAGTCGCTGACGCCCAGCCCGGATCGGGTCATCCGAGCGCTACGCCGCTCCCGGTCCCGCAGCGCCTGGCTACGAAGGA